>JAFPYA010000363.1 GCA_017412445.1 Clostridia bacterium | reverse complement strand
CGGGGGTGAATTGCGAGGCGATTTTGTCTTTGACAAAATCGGTCGCTTTGCGACTGCCACGGCTCAAATCAAAGATTTGAGGCGCGGCACCCGCCAGTGGACGTCAAGAGCCGAACCGTGACCGAGCCCGCAGGCGAGAAGGTGGCCGAGCGTAGCGAGGTCGGATGAGGTGGCGGGGCTGCTTTATTGTTACCGCTTTTGCTTTAATGAAAATAATATGGCAGTCCGGCATCTTTACTGAGCCGGACTGCCTCGTTATCGTGCCGCAGGCTATTAATATGTTCCGACTTCCTTATACGTCTCAATGATCGCCCTGAAGTCCTCAAAGCTTACCTCGGGGGGAATCGAATGGTCGGAGGCGAAGATGTAGCCGCCGTTTTGCATCATCTGGGGTACCAGATGGCGTATCTCGGGCAGTATCACTTCCGGCTTATGCCACTTGGCGGCGTTGGTTCCCCCGTGGAAGAGCATGCTGCCTCCAAACTCCTTTTTGAGCCTGAGCGGGTCCATGCCGGCCTTGACCTCCATGGGGTTGAGGCCGTCAAGACCCATAGCGGCCAGCTCGGGCACGAAGGGCATTATGTTGCCGCAGGAGTGCAGGCGCGCCTTTATGCCGTGGGCGTGCGCCCAGTCGATGGCCTTTTGATGGAAGGGCTTAAGCAGCTCGCGGTAGGTCTTCATTGAGAAGAACTGCGTGCCCTTGTAGCCCATGTCGTCCCACCACATCACCTCGTCAAAGGTGTAGCCCGCGTCCCATATGCGGTTGAGCAGCGAGATGCCGAGGTTCAACTCCGTATCGAACATGTCCATGACCCACTCGGGCTCGTCCAGCATGGCGATCAGCATGTTTTCGGTGCCCACCGCGCCGGAATGGGTGATGTCGAAGCCGAACCACAAATCCCCCGTGATCCATTGCCCCTCCTCGCGCCATTTTTTGTAGTGGGTTTTAAGGAAATCCCACGGGATTCGGTCGTCCGCCATGGCCATGCGCGGCTTAATTTTCAGCCACTTGTCCGGCGTGGTGATCTCGTAGCCCAGGCTCTCGGGCGTGGTGGTGTGCTCCTTGAAATTTTTGCGGGTCGCGCCCCAGGGGGTGGTGGAGATGATGTAGTCTTCCGTCTCCTCAATCACGCGCACGGGCAGGCGCGGCGAATGATCCGGCGAAATGTGCATGTTCTGATCCAGATCGAAGTAGCCGTAGTAGTCGTCTGTGGGCAGGCCCTCGCTGCGCCACCTGCGCACCGTCTCCGGCCAGGCGTAGTCGAAGAAAGGAACCCTGTCCGCCTCCCTGTGCTCGTACATACGCTTGACGCGCTCATAGGTAGTCATCCTGCGCCTCCTTATCATTCAACATAACAGCCCCATAAAATTCAATCCGCAGGGCTAAACCCAACCACTCGAAATGAATCTATGATTCATTTCGAGCGACAACCGTCAGGTTGTCGAGCTTGCACCATCCCCAGACGCAGCTTACCTTCAATTCGTGCTCGCCCTTTGTGAGGTATACGCCCTGCGTCGGGCAGTCCTCCCAGTCGGTGCCGGAGACTATCGTGTTTGCTATCCTTTCGCCGTCAAGGGTCAGGTAGTTTTCCTTGTAGCCGCCTATGCCCGCGGCGCGGATTATGAGGTCGTAGGTGCCGTCTGCGGGCACGGTGAAGGTTACAGTCACGGCGTCGTTTTCGTCGTTGCTCTTAAGCTCCACCCAGCCGAGGGAGCCTAAGAACGCGCTCTTTACCTCGCCCGAGAGGGCGCCGTCTTCAAACTCTATAACGCTCTCCTTTGGAATCGGGTTTTCGGGCGTGAGCGTCAGGCTGTCCAGCTTCACCCAGCCCCAGAACGCCTTTATCTCTATCGTGTGCTCGCCCGCGTCCAGATATGCGCTGCCCCACACGCTTTCCTCCCAGTCTGTGCCCTGCACGGTCAGGTTCACGTCCTGCTTTTCGCCGTCTATATAGATGTTGTTTTCCTTGTAGCCGCCTATGCCGGCAAGGGTGGCGGTAAGGGTGTAGGTGTCGCCTGAGGGCACGCTGAAGGCGAGCTTCACGCCGTCGCCCTCCGCGTTGCCGCTTATGTCCGCCCAGGAAAGCGCGCCCATGCGGCTTACCTTGGCGCAGCCCAGCATTTCGCCGTCCTCGAATTCTATTTTGATCGCGCCCACTTCAGCCTTAGCTTCCTCTCGAAGCGCCTCGCGGCCGAAGGCGGGCACGTCCTTGAGGGTTATAACGTTTTCATGGGCGTAGAATTCCCTCAGCTTTTCGGCGCTCGTGTACTCGCCGGAATAGTTGTCGTTTGCATCCAGCACAAACTCGTAGCACCACGTGCCCCACGCGCCCCAGAGGCTGTTGTCCTTTATG
>JAFPYA010000362.1 GCA_017412445.1 Clostridia bacterium | reverse complement strand
TATTCGCTGCTCGCTAATGCCATGCCCTGTGTAGCCTGAAGCTCTGCCGCAAGCGTGTATTCCCCTTAGAGCGCAAAGCTTACCGGATTTTCTGAATCGAAGTTGATCGCTATCACGCATTCTTCGTTGTCTGTAAAACGCCTTATCGCGCAATAGGTTTCGCCCGTAACAAGCGTCTCGGTTCTGCCCTTCATAATCACGGGGAAATTATGCTTTACGAAGTTTATCTGTCTGCAATACATCAAAAGCGAGGCTTCGTCCTCAAGCTGCTCGTACACGCCGGGATACGGATATTCGAAGGTGGTTGCTCCGGGAGGCGGGCTCGTGCGCTCGTCTTCGCTCCAGTTCATGGCGATGCGCTTGTTCGGATCGTTTGTGCTGCCCACCATGCCTATTTCTTCGCCGTAGTATGTGAACACGCTGCCGGGATACATGTTGAGCACTCCCTCCGCAAACTTTGCCTTTTCGGGATTTGAGCGGGCGGAGAGCAGGCCTATAGTGCGCCCGGTGTCATGGTTGCACAAAAACGGAGCAATGATACCATCGGGTATCGCCTTCTCTGTCGCAAGCAGGTTTTTGACGTAGCTTTCGGCGGGCTTTGAGCTTCTTAAGGCGCTGACGATGTAGCCCTCCGCCTGACTTGCCGGGAACAGGAAGCAGCTGTCTATGCCGCTTTGGTAGTACTGCGCGATGACCGGCAGACTCGCCCACACCTCGCCCACAACGTAGCAATCGGGCTTTATGCCCTTGGCGAGGCTCACGAACCAGTTCAAAAACTCAACGTTTTCGTTTGCGGATTTATAGTAGCTTGTGCAGGCATCGAGCCTGAAGCCGTCTACGCCTACATCGCTGAGCCAGAATGAGACTATCTTTTCGATTTCAGCACGCACCTCGGGATTGTCGAGGTTCAGATCCGGCATGCCGCCGCCCTGAAACTGCTCCTCATAGTACCAGTCGGTACCCTGAAGCTTTGAAAACTTGTTGGCAGCCTTATCAGTGAACGTATAGTAATTCACATACTTATTGGCGTAATTCCTCATCTTTATTGCGGAGCTTGCCCTTGTGAACCAAACATGGCGGGTGGAGGTGTGGTTTACAGGCAGGTCGATAATCACACGTATGCCGCGTGCATGGCAGTCGTCAAGAAGGCTTTTAAAGTCGTCCATCGTGCCGTACTGCTCGTCCACGGCCATGTAGTCGGTCACGTCGTACTTGTGGTAGCTGGGCGAGGGCATTATCGGCATGAGCCAGATGCCGTCATAGCCCATGTACTCTATGTAGTCGAGCTTGCTTTTGAGGCCGTTGAAGTCCCCTATTCCGTCCCCGTCGGAATCGGAGTAGGAATAGACAAACACCTCGTACCAGCAGCCTTCATCGGCTGCGGTAAAGGAAGCGTTCCCCTCCGCGCACGCGAAGGAGCCGATAAGCACCGAAGCGCACACGAGCGCAATAATCAATCTAACCAGATTTTTCATTCCGTAATCACCCTCTTTAATTCAGTATACCACATTTCGGGGCTTTATTCAATGACTTTGCCAAATTTCGCGCAAAACCAAAGTGTAAATGCAAAAGCGCCGGAGGCGCAAGTCCTCCGGCGGCAGGTTTACTTTTTGGGTCCGTACACGAATGTGATTTCTATAGTCCTAATCTCACTGAAAACGGGGTCATTGCGGTCTATGGGTGTTGCGCTTATGCTGATATTGGGGCCATAGAGCACGCGCGCGTCCTCCGGCAGCTTTGTGACCCACTCGTTGTATATGTTCACGCGGGTGCATTTGCCGTCGTCGCTCGTGGTGTAGGGGCGTCCCTTCATCGTGTAGGGTTGGCCGTTTATCTTCATTTCGCTTATGTGCACTGCCCAGCCGGGATTGATTATCTCAGCATTGCTCAGGCCTATGGCGGCAAAGGCCACATTGCTTGAGGCGCCATTGGCGGTGCCGGTGAAATCAAGCGCCACGGTGTATGTGCCTTCGCCCGTGATCACCGCGTCGGTAGGCACCAGACCCTGAGATATGGAATCCGGGTCGTAGGTGTCGCCGACAGAGTAGCTTACGCTCCAATCTCCGCTCGACCACATTATCCACGCCACAATGGTGTCGTCGCTCAGCTCAATCGCATCCTCGCGGAAGCTTTCAGGCGCGGCGTTCACGGCGGCCTCGATTGACGCCCTTGCCGCGGCCTTTACCGCGTCTGCGTCAGCCTCATTTGCGCGGCGCTTTTGGGAATACAGCGCCGCCATGTCGGCGTCGGAGAAGGCGAGCTTCTCGCGCACGAAGAAGCCTGAGGTATCCCAAAGACAGGAGCACAGATCGTAAT
Source organism: Clostridia bacterium (assembly GCA_017412445.1). Classification (GTDB taxonomy): domain Bacteria; phylum Bacillota; class Clostridia; order Christensenellales; family Aristaeellaceae; genus RUG14130. The sequence continues at coordinate 427 of JAFPYA010000362.1, read as the reverse complement.
AGTCGCACAGATCGAGGAAGTATCTGTGGTAGGTCACGGCGTTGTCCTTCATCAAGCCGTCTGCGCCGGGCAGCGCGCCGTATTCGCCAATGACCACGCCTATTCCCTGAGAGGTGAACTTGGTCATCATTCTGATTTCGGCTTCAAGGCTCTCGAAGTTGCTCTTGGTGCCCCACTTCGTAGCAGTCGCTGCCGAGGATGCGCCGCAGTAGCTCCAGGGGCTGTAGCAGTGCACGGAGATAAGCAGCTTGTCGTTTGCCGTATCCGAAGGCATCCTGAACCTCATGTCGCAGGTCTGCTCAATGTTGGTGCCGTAGCCCGGGATGAGCAAAAAGCGGTTTGCGTTGTTGCCGCCAGTTGCGCGAACGGTGTCGACAAAAGCCTGATTGACCTGGTTTGCCAGGTCATAACGAGCGTTATCATCAAG
>JAFPYA010000004.1 GCA_017412445.1 Clostridia bacterium | reverse complement strand
TTATATTGTACAGTTATTTTGCCCAAATGAAAAATTATTATTGTGCGTAGAAGCCTCAAAAACGACAATAACCGCACCTGCTGCGTAAATTTGTCCTCAGCAGGCGCGGAACATTCATACACATTAAAGCGGCGCCTTCCATCAGAAAGCGCCGCCTGTGATTCATACGCGTCAGCCTACCTCGCTGCCGGGCTTTATATCGCCGTCGACCGTTAGCAGCTTTACATTGCCGTTGTTGTCGTCCGCACACAGAAGCATGCCCTCGGAGAAAATGCCCTTCATCTTGCGGGGCGGCAGATTTTTAACCAGTATCACCGTTCTGCCCACCATGTCCTCTGGGCTGTACCACTTGGCTATGCCGCTTAGCACCGTGCGGGGCTTGTCTTCGCCTATGTCCAGCGTGGACTTGAGCAGCTTGTCGCTGCCTTCGACCTTTTCGCAGGCCACTATCTTGGCCGCGACCAGCTTGGTTTTAAAGAACTCGTCCACCGTGACCATGCCGTTATCGGCCTTGGCCTCGGCCTTGGCTTCCTTTGCCTGCTCAGCCACAGGCGCGGGCTTTGCGGCTTCCTTTTCGTCAAAGATCGCCTTGAGCTCCTTTTGCACGTCCACGCGCGGGAAGAGCGCTTCGCCCTTCTTTACGACGGTGCCGGGCTTTAAGCCGCCGAATTTTCGGACGCTCTCCCAGGTCTTGAGGCTCTCATCGGTCACGCCCAGCTGCGCGTATATGCGCTCGGGCGTAGAGGGCATTACGGGATAGATGTGCACGGCTACAGCGCGCACGCCCTCGGCCAGCGTGTACATCACGGTTTTGAGCCTCGGCAGGCCTTCCTCGCTCTTGCCAAGCACCCAAGGCTGAGTGATGTCTATGTAGCGGTTCAATTCGCCCACGAACTTCCATATCTCGCTCAGCGCCAGCGAGAACTGCAATTCGTTCATGTATTTTTCGACCGCGCCGGGCAGCGCCTCGAACAAATCGATTATGTGCCTGTCCTCGTCGCGAAGCTCGCCCGCCTCGGGCACAGCGCCGCCGAAGTACTTTTCTATCATCGCCACGGTGCGGCTGACCAGATTGCCAAGGTCATTGCACAGGTCGCTGTTCATGCGGTTGAGCATGGCCTCGTTTGTATAGTTGCCGTCGGAGCCGAAGGGCATCTCGCGCATGAGGTAGTACCTGAGCGCGTCGGTGCCGTAGCGCTTTACTATCGGGCCGGGATACTCCACGTTGCCCTTGCTCTTGCTCATCTTGTCGCCGCCGAAGAGCAGCCAGCCGTGGCCGAAGACCTGCTTGGGCAGGGGCAGCCCCAGCGCGTGCAGCATTATGGGCCAATAAATGGTGTGGAAGCGCACTATCTCCTTGCCCACGAGATGCACGTCCGCCGGCCAGTACTTTTGGAACAGGCTGTCGTTTTCGCTGAGGTATCCGAGGGCGGTGATGTAGTTGCTCAGCGCATCGATCCACACGTACACTACGTGCTTGGGGTCGAAGTCCACGGGCACGCCCCACTTGAAGCTGGTGCGGCTCACGCACAGATCCTGAAGGCCGGGACGCAGGAAGTTGTTGAGCATCTCGTTTGCGCGGGACGGCGGCTGTATGAAATCGGGATGGGTCTCGATGTAGTCAATCAGCCAGTCCTGATACTTGCTCATGCGGAAGAAATAGCTTTCCTCCTTGGTGAGCTCCACGGGGCGGCCGCAGTCAGGGCAGATCTTCACGCCGTCCTTTTCCTTGAGCTGAGTGGGCGTCCAGAAGCTCTCGCAGGGCGTGCAGTAGTAGCCCTCGTATTCGCTCTTATATATGTCGCCCTGCTCGTAGAACTTGCGGAATATCTTCTGCACCACTTTTTCGTGTCTTTCGTCGGTGGTGCGGATGAAGTCGTCGTACTCTATGTTCATCAGCTTCCACAATTCTTTTGTTTCAGCCACGATTTTGTCCACATACTGCTTGGGAGTCACGCCCGCCTCTTCGGCCTTGCGCTCTATCTTCTGGCCGTGCTCATCCGTGCCGGTGAGAAAATATGTGTCGTAGCCGCACATCTTCTTGAAGCGCGTCATGCTGTCCGCGGCTACGGTGGTATAGGTGTGCCCTATGTGCATGTTGCCGGAAGGATAGTATATTGGGGTCGTGATATAGAATTTCGGCTTGTTCAACGTCTATCACCTCTGAAAGCTTTATCATCTCTGAAATTTTATAACCGCACGCGCGCTTTGTCAAGTTAAAGCGTGTAAACCCGAGCGATTATGCGTCTTTTTTATATCCAAACATAAAGCGCGGCAGTTTTCAGGCTCAAAAAAAAACCGCGCGGGTGCTGCCCGCGCGATCCTGTAAAACGGTTTAACGCCTTTACAGCCTTTCTGCCTTCTCGACGTCAAGGAAATACTTGTAGGTGTCCACGGTAAGCTCGCCGCAGGCGGGTTCGTCGCAGGCGATTATCGCTGCGGGATGGAGCTGCAGGGCGCTGGCCGTCCATTTGTGGCTTACGCCGCCCTCGACGGTCGCGGCCAGGGCTCTGGCCTTGTTGTGGCCGTTTATGAGCACGAGCACCTCTTTGGAGTCGGTCACGGTCTTTACGCCCACGCTGAGGGCTCGGTTGGGCACCTTGGAGGGGTCGTTGTCAAAGAAGCGGCTGTTCACTATGAGCGTGTCGCTGGTCAGCGCGCGGATGCCGGTTACGGAATTGAGGCTCGTGAAGGGCTCGTTGAACGCCAGATGGCCGTCCACGCCTATGCCGCCCATGAACAGGTCGATGCCGCCGTAGGAGGCGATCTTGGCTTCATACGCCGCGCACTCGCCCTCGAGGTCGGGGTTCATGCCGTTGAGTATGTTCACGTTCTCTTTGGGTATGTCGATGTGATCGAAGAAGTTGGACCACATGAAGTGCCAGTAGCTCTGCTCGTGCTCGCGGGGCAGACCCACGTACTCGTCCATGTTGAAGGTGACCACGTTTTTAAAGGACACCTCGCCCGCCTTGTTCTTTTTGATCAGCTCGGCGTATACGCCCAGAGGGCTCGAGCCGGTGGGCAGACCCAGCACGAAGGGCGTCTCCTTCGGGTGGGAGTTGATTTTGGCGGCGATGTAGTTGGCCGCCCAGAGGCACATTTTCCGGTAGTTTTCCTGAATGACTAC
>JAFPYA010000361.1 GCA_017412445.1 Clostridia bacterium | reverse complement strand
CTACTGCTTTCTTGTTTTTCATCGCTCTGTCTGTGCCAAGCTCGGCATGGATGTTCCAGGTATTGGCCGTTTGTTTGCTTTTTGCTTTCTGTTTGGCGTAACAGCTCAGATATATTGCGGCTTGCTGCTGATTTCCTGTTGCGCTTATTGCTTACAGATAGTCGGTGACATTTTTCTATAGTCAATCATCAGAACCGTCACAGATATTGCACCAGATATTGTGAGACGGACACCTCATCAGTCAGCCTGCGGCTGACAGCTTCCCCTCAAGGGGAAGCCTTTTGGAGAGCCTTCCCCTCAAGGGGAAGCCTTTTCGCGTAGCCTTCCCCCCAAGGGGAAGCCTTGTACACCTCATCATTCAACCTTTCGCCGTCCTCTTACTTCACCACCGCAATTTCGGTTATGTTGTTTTGGTTCAGGGCGGTTATCGCTGCCTGGTCTATTTCTTCGCCGCTTACGCAGATGGGGACGGCGGGGGGACAGCTTACGGTGGGGGAGGCGCAGATGCGGCCCAAGGCCTGAGAGACGGGGACGGTTTCGCTTTGGGCGAACACCGCCTCGCGTATAGTGAGCCGGCGCCCGGGGGCGGGCGGCGCTTGCCTTTCAGGGGCGGGGCCTTTACTTATCTCCTCCCCCGCAAGCGCGGGGCTTTCGCTTGGCTCATCGCCCTCGAGCGCGGCGAGGACGCGGGTGTAGTCCTCCCTTTTGTTTTGGGGGGTAAACATCATCACCACGCAGGTTTTGTCTATATATTCGGGTTCGGCGGCGTGGGAGCGGAGCTTTTTTGCCGCATCAGGCCCGTCAGTCAGCAGCGCTAATTTGATGGGCTCTTCGCCGATAAGGCGATAGCCGCGCTGAGAAAGGGTCTTTTTGAGGCTTTTTACGCATTTTGCGCACTCGTCAAGCTCGCGCCTGAAGTCGCCCGCGAGGTAACGGTTCGCTTCGTCAAGCGATTTGAGTATAAGGTAGGAGGGGCTGGTCGAGCCGTAGAGCGCCATTATGTCCTTTGCGTTTTCGGCAAAGGCCGGGGCGCGGGGGGATATGTGCAGGTACGCGCCGCCGGTTAAGACGTTGAGGGTCTTGTGCGCGCTGTCGGAGCACATGTCCGCGCCCAGCGTCAGCGGGTGCAGATCGTTTTCAAGAAATCTGAGATATGCCCCGTGCGCGTTGTCGACAAGGAGAGGAATGTCGCATCTGTGGCAGACCTCGCTCAGTCCCCTTATGTTCTGCATGCCGCCCAGATAGTCGGGCGAGGTTATGTATACGCAGAAGGGCTTTTCGCCCATGGAGGAGAGCTTCCTTTGGAGCGCCTCGGGCGTAACGGGGCAGGAGCAGGGCGAAAGCGCCCCGCCTTCGGGATAAAGCCAGTCTATGTCGAAGTCCTGCAGCGCGGCGGCGTAGATGAGCGCCTTGTGGGCGTTTCTTGCGGCGAGGCACACCGGGCGGCGCACTTTGTCCCGCCGGTTTATCAGGGCGATGTGCAGCATCGCCTTTATGCACTGAGTGGAGCCCTCCGTGGAGTAGAGCGTGCGCCGGCTGCCAAAGAGCCGCGCGGCGTTTTGTTCGCTTTCGAGTATTATGCCATCAGGCGAATACAGCTCGTCCGCGCCCAAAATTTCGGTTATGTCGTCCTTGTATGCGCCCGCGCCCTTGTGCCCCGGCATATGCAGGCGCGATATGCCGCTTTTGACATACCGCGCAATAAAATCAGCTATAGGCGTATTCATTCTTCCCCGTCGAGGCTTTCGGCCACCTTGACCATCAGCGCGCACTCCATGCGTTTTTTGAACAGCTCGCAGCCGTACTTGTACACGCCCCTTATTGAGCCGGTGGCGTGGCAGGCGTTGGCCGCGCAGCCGCCCGAGCAGTAGAGCTTTGCCCAGCAGTCCCTGCACTCGGGGCGGGCGTAGGCGTTCACCAGCTTGAACTCGTTGCGCACCTCGTCGTTTTTGACGCCGTCCCATATGTTGCCCAGCAGGAACTTTTCGTCGCCCACGAACTGGTGGCAGGGGTAGAGGTCGCCCCAGGGCGTGACCGCCATGTATTCCGTGCCCGAGCCGCAGCCCGCTATGCGCTTGTATATGCACGGGCCGCCCTCGAGGTCCAGCATGTAGTGGTAGAAGGTGAAGGGCTTGCCCTCGCGCCTGCGCTTAATCATTTCCTTTGCGAGCAGCTCGTACTGCTCAAACAGCACGGGCAGATCCTCTTCCTTAAGCGCCTCGGGGTCGCCGGGGGCGCAGACCACGGGCTCCATGCTCAATTCCGTAAAGCCCAGATCCAGCATGTGCCTTATGTCGTTCATGAAGTCGAGGTTGTGGCGCGTGTAGGTGCCGCGCATGTAATAGCTCTTATCGCCGCGCTTTTGGACGAATTTCTGAAACTTCGGCACTATCCTTGCGTAGCTGCCCTTGCCGGCGTAGTCCACGCGCAGGCGGTCGTGCACCTCCTGCCTGCCGTCAAGGGACAACACCACGTTGTCCATCTCTTTGTTGCTGAAGTCTATAACGTCGTCGTCTATCAGCATGCCGTTGGTGGTGAGCGTGAAGCGGAAGTGCTTGTTGTGCTTCTCTTCAATGCTTCTTGCGTAGGCCACCAGCTTTTTGCACACGTCCCAGTTCATCAGCGGCTCGCCGCCGAAAAAGTCCACCTCAAGGTTGTGGTGATTGCCCGAGCTTTCTATAAGAAAGTCCAGTGCCCTCTTGCCCACCTCAAAGGACATGAGCGCCCTCTCGCCGTGATACTTGCCCTGAGAGGCGAAGCAGTAGGAGCAGTTGAGGTTGCAGGTGTGCGCCACGTGCAGACACAGCGCCTTTATGTCGGTCTTGCGCGCCTTAAAGTCGAAGGCGAGGTTTTCGTATATGTCCCTCGAAAACAGCTTGCCCTCTTTTTCAAGCGCTTTTACGTCCTCAAGGCACTCGTCAACCTCCTCGGGCGAAACGGGGTACGCGGCCAAAATTATCTGCTTTATCTCCTCTTCGCTCTTTTGCCTGTACAGGGAGATGATGTCGTACGCCACCTCGTCCACCGCGTGCACCGAGCCGGACGCGCTGTCGAGCACTATGTTGTAGCCGTTTAGCTTATACTGATGAACCATTGCTTTCCTTCCCGATAAAAAGCCGCTTTTTACACCAAAAATGCCGCCCTATTGTGGCGGCATCCCCGGGTAAGCGTGCTTTGCTTACTTATTTTTGTTCTCGCACTTCTGATTGGCCACGCCGCAGGAGGTCTTGCAGGCGCTCTGGCAGGAGGTCTGGCACTCGCCGCAGCCGCCGTGCTGTGCGCTCTTTTTGAGATCGCGGGTGTTGATGGTCTTTATCCTCTTCATAATATCTCTCCAATCCGTAGCGCTGTTGCGCCGTTTACTGTACGAGTATAACACGAAACAGAGCACATGTCAAGAAAAAAATCGGGCAAAATGAAAGGGAATGCGATTGAAATGAACCGGAGAGCCGCCACCTCATCCGACCTTTTTTATGGCACTGACAATGAATGCACAGATGCACCACCTCATCCGCCCTCGCTACGCTCGGCCACCTTCCCCTCCAGGGGAAGGCTTTAAATGGCTTCCCCTTGAGGGCGCGAAGCGCGGTTCGGGGGTGAATTGCGAGGCGATTTTGTCTTTGACAAAATCGGTCGCTTTGCGACTGCCACGGCTCAAATCAAAGATTTGAGGCGCGGCACCCGCCAGTGGACGTCAAGAGCCG
>JAFPYA010000360.1 GCA_017412445.1 Clostridia bacterium | reverse complement strand
TCAGGCGGCCTGCGCCATAAGGGACGGCAGGATAAACCATTCTGACGTATCCGATATAAGGGAGCTTTGCGGACGCTGCCTGCCGGGCGACTACCCCGACGCGAGGCAGAAGATTTCCGCGTATCTCAACGAACAGGTCTGCTCCAATTTTTGCTTTATCGAGGGCGAAAGCACCGCTACGGACACCCGCACTACCGCCCAGAACAACGATTCATCCGATAAGTTTGTAAAAGAGTGGGAAGAAAAGCTGCTCAAGGAAATAAAGTCCAATCCCTTCGTGGGTGACGCCATCCACTTTTTCAACGACGAGGAAGGCTTCGGAAGCTTTATAGACGCACTGGAGCGAGACGTCATTTCTCAAAACAACTCAACCGAAATCAAGAGAAAATTCCTCGGCAGAAACAACCAGATGATAGACGCCTACAACGCCTATATCAGATGCCGGGACGAGGAAAAGAAAAAAGCGCTTAAAACGCTCATGGATAAGTTCAGGCAGCGCAAAAAGGAAATCACCGGCGAATTATACATAATAGAGAGAAAATTCAGCGACATGCTGGCCGAATTTGAAAGCGAGCCCGAGACAGTGCAGGCTTATCGCACAAGGCCCGGCAACATGGCTGCCAAAATAGACGAAATGCTCTGGAACAGGGCGATATTCACCAAAGCGGACTTGCGCGAAAACTTCATGGAAAGCAAGGAGGCCTGGCAGCAGCTTATTGAAAGGTGCCTTGAGCAGGCGCAATTGAGCAACTATACCAACGACGTGGTGAGCAATCTGGTCGCCGGCGGCGTAGGCAACATGATAGCTGAGCTTGAAGGCAATATAAACAACCAGGCGATGCGCTGCCTGGCCTCCCCGCGCGGACAGAACTTTGCCGATCCCGTGCTCAAGCGCTACTACGTGCCGCCGCAGGAGAACATACAGGTGGAGCAGATAAACAGACTGCTTCAGCAAAGCAGCAGCACAGTGCAGATGAAGACCGTGTCGTCCAGGCTCTACAGCAACATAGAGGAGCTCGCCATTTTCCGCATAGATACCGCGGGAGAGAGCTTCTCCCAGACCGCGGACAAGCTGACGGCCTTTATAGAGCTGGTCGACTTTGACGACGGCGAAAAGTTTGAAAGGTTCAACTTTGACATAGACGATGAAATCATTCTGGACAGCGTCGTCAAGGAGGAAGTATTAAGACAGGAGCCCGAGGAAAAGGCCGATATGGGCTGGCATCTGGGTGTAGTGAAGGCGGGCAGGAACGGCTATTCGGTCGCGTTCAACTGGAGAGAAAAAAACCAGAGCACGCTGCACCTTAAAATAAAGGGTCAGAACGAGGCGTCGAACAAGATTATAACCCTGAGCAAGGGCGATTTTGAATCCAACGGCTCACAGCAGGATATTTCTCAAAGCGTGGGCTACGGCCTGCACAGGGTGCAATTGGTTTCGCTCAACGGCGGCGTCGAAAGGGAGCTTGCGTCCTGCGAGTTCAACGGCAAGGAGCACAGCTACGTGTTTGAGAGCGAATGCCGCGAGTTCAGGCTGACCGACGAGGTGCAGTTGAACAAATACGAAATACAATTGAACACCGTGGACGGCTCCGAGGACGCCGAAAGGGACGAAGGCCTGTTCTTCAATATCGACCTTGTGCTGAACGACGGCCATAAGATAAAGATGCCGGCCCCCAGGATAAGGCATAAAAAGGTGCAGTGGACGGTGTATACGGACTGCGAAAACGTAGGCCTGTGCACCGAAGGAAAGTATACCTGGGGCTACAAAACCGAGCTTGTGCAAAAATAAACGTGGGGAGTTCTGTATGGAAATAAGTAATAGGGAATTGACCTGTCCGTTTTGCAACCAAAAATTCAAGCCGGCGGAGATACTCTTCTACGCCGATCCGGCGGAGGCGAGTTTTTTCTCCTCCGTGGATTCGGGCAGCGAATTTCAGGCGGTGGACGCGAGCATGAGGCGCAGCTCGCACTCAGGCGGCGCGTCTGCGGGCAGAGGCGGCAGGCGCGACAGGTCTCTGTTTGGCAGCGACGACGACGATAAGCCCGCAGAGGAAGCAAAAGCCGACGAGGAGGAGCAGGATAAGGGCTTCCCGCTCGGCGTGCAGGTCAACGATTACGTCGCGTCCGAGTTTTTGAAAAAATACGGCGACGGCGAGAGCTTCAACTTCAAGCGAACCGCGTATTTTTACGGCATAAAGCCCGAAAACGAAATAGGCGAAAACGATACGGGCTACGGCTACGTAATAAGCTACGAGGGCAACGACAAGGAGAAAAAAATACCCGGCATGCTGAGGGTGCCCTCGCGCGAGGAAAACGCCATCATTCCCCAGAGGGTATGCCCCAGATGCCACTGCGACATACCGGACGATTATTTCCTCACCGATGAGAAAAACAAGCACCACGTGGCGCTCATAGGCTGCACCTCCGCAGGCAAAACGCAGTACATCATCGTGGCGCTGCGCGAGCTGATGGATCAGTTCGACAGCTTTTTGAGGCTGGGCGACGTGAGGATAACGGAATGCAGCCGCTGGTTCCTCGATATGTATTTGAGGCAGTACGAGAGCGGGCAGCTCGCCGCTACCAAGATGAAAAAGCTGTTCCCCTTCATGATAAGCGTGAATCCGAAGAACTCAAAAGAAACGTATTATATACGCTTTGAGGACTGCGCGGGCGAGTACGCCAGCGAAGGCGTGGCGCAAAGAATGTACGCCGCGAACCTCCCGAGCCTCAGGGACGCAAAGACGCTTCTTATGATGATAGACTGCTCTCAGTTTTTCTCAAACGAGGTGCACATCCGCGAAAGCGAATTAAAGTGCGAAGCGCCCTACGGACAGGCGCTCAGACCCATAAAGGACTATAATCTTTATGAAAACAAGGAGCACTGCGTCACGGTCATCACAAAGTGCGACGGCATATTCGACAGCGAGTACTACATCCACGGGCGCACGAACGATGTGGTAAACGACGGCATGGAAATGGTGTCCACCATGATGAACGCGCACAGGGACAAGGTGGATACGGGGCTTATAGACCGCGTTGAAAACGAAATGATAAACATGCTCATGGATCGCGGGCAGCCCAACGTAAAAAGGGAAATTGAAAACGACCTGCCGGGCGTAAAGGTGAAGCTGCTGCCCGTGTCGACCTACTGCCTCACCACCAGCGGGGGAAGGCAGAAGCTTGTGTACGACCCCAAAAAGAAGGCCGGACACTTCAGAGTGATAGAGCCTTTACTGTATCTGCTTAATCAGTGGGGAATCGTGGAGGGCGTCGAAAAGCCGCTGCCCGAAATCCCGGAAGAAGAAGATATCGGGTCGAAGAAAAAGGGCTTTTGGATCTTCAGAAGGCGTTGACAAGCTTATCCTTGGAGGAGAATAAATGGACAGCAAAGATCTGAGCTTTGAACAATATCTTTACTACAGGCACAGGTACGAGGGTTATCAGTCGCTCACCAGCCCCAACGGCGGCGAAATGCTCACGAGCTGGATGCAGGAAAAGAACCGCAACAATCTGCACTACGATATTCCCACGATAGAATTGCAAAGCGCGACCTTCCGAAGAGGTGAAGGTCTCGTGCTTTGCAAGTCGCTTTATATAACCAAGCTGCTCGTCAGGGACGGGGGACAGGAGAGCCAGGTAGATACAAGGCCCAGCGGCTACACCCATTATCTCATGCTGTCCTTTGACGGCGAAAACGCGGGGCAGCAGGTTGAAAGCGCACTCAGAGCGCTGGCAAAGGAAGACCTGCTCATAGGCCATCGCGAGATTTCGGATATAATAAACAGCGAGGATCGCGTGCAGCTTCAAAGCAAGTTCGTTTCGGCCGCCGAAATAGACAGGGACTGGAAGCAGTTCAGGCTGCAGGCCGCAAACACCTCGCTGTCTGAGGAGAACCTCGCGGCGTTCCTGAGCCGCTACTGGGAAGTGTGCTGGAACAGGCTGACGGGCGAAAAGTTTACTCCCATAACCGTGATCGCCACCGGCAAGGAGCGCTGGGACGAGAGACCCGGACAGACGGTGTTCCCGGACGGCGTGATTTTCTTCCACGACAAGGTGCTGTCCCACCTGCCGGACCCCGTAAAGGAGATAGTGAGCATATCGTTTGCCGGCGTATACGAGGAGGCTGCGGCGCAGCCGGGCACGGCCTGCATGGTGTGCTGTCTCACAAAGGGCGCGATGAACGCGGAAATACTGTACGACGCCGCGAACAACGAGGTTTACGACGACGATTTAAACGACATATATATCAAAATAGGCCGCTATATGCTTTCGGCGGCGGACCCGAACAGCGGCATGCCCGAGGCCTATAAGCGCGTGCGCGAGCTCGAGGGGGGCGCTCAGATCGTTCAGGACTTCGAGCTTACGTACAAAATCGCCGAGATAGAAAACGCGCTGGACGTGGTCGAGGGCGAAGCTGTCGACGCGGAAAAGGCCGCCAAATACCTGAAATTAGCCTACCTTAAGGCCCTGCCGGGCATCAACCAGTACCTCGCGGACTACAAAATAGGCGAAAACGACATCTTCCATATACTCTGCAATCTTGAAGAAAGAATACTGATGGACTGCCTGAAAAAGGTGGATTCGTTTGACGCCGAGCTGTACAGGGCGTGGATTGACCAGATAGGCGCCATAGACAGGCGCGCGGGCAAAAAATACGCGCAGGAGGCCGAGAGCCTTAAGGAAAAATACAGGGCGCTTATAGGCAAGACGTTTTCGGACCTGTCATATAACGAGTCCGCGCTTCTGTACCTGTGCGGGGGCGAAATAAACGACGAAAACGCCAACCTCATTTCGCTTGTGGCCAACAACGGCCAGAAGTATACCGACGATTTGCGCCTTTTGCCGGATGTATGCCGCGTGCTGCTCGATACGCAGGCGGCCTACAGCCTGAAGGGCTACGAGGCCGCGGCGGCGGAGCTCGAACAAAAGCTGCTTCAGGTATCGGAGCCCTTAAGGGAAAACCTCAGCTGGAACGTCTCCCCGATATCCTTTATAAGCGCCTACGGCTACAATAAGTGCACCTCGAGGCTGCTTTCGGAGCTCATTTCAAACGGTCAGCTCTACGACGGACTGCTCACCCCTCAAAACGAAAGGACCGTGCGGGCCCTGTGCGGCGCGCAGGCCGCCGCCAGATTAAACGGCGACAAAAAGCTGGCGGACGATATGATGGAGTTTATACTCGACCACGCCGAGCAGAGCGAAAAGCTGATAAACGTCCCTTTTTATTTAAGCCAATACAACAATGAACCGTCCCTGGCGGACAGGGAAGTGTTCCAAAGCGTGCTTGGCGACGTTTCGGTGCTGCTGAAGCGCCACGGCATGTACGTGACCCAATACGAGCCCATCATCGACGCGCGGGACGCCCTTAACGAATTGGCGGGCGAGAATTCGATGCTTGAGCTTCTGAGAAATCCGCCTTTGAAGCTCACTGACGAGCAGCTCTCTCAGATCATGCGCGATACCGAGATGATTCTGCCCGCGTGGTACGCGCAGACGGACGTGGAGTTCGATTCCCAGCTGTACACGGGGCTTTTGGGCAGGGCGCAGCAGTTCTTCAAAAGGGGCGGCGACGACGGCGAGCTCGCCAGGGCTTACGAGGCGTTTGCCCTCAAGGATTACAGCAATATGGACACGGACGCCTGTGCCCTGAGCTGCTTTATAGAAAACGATACTCAGGCGCTGCCGCGTGAGTGGGACGTGGAGCTGTGCAGGGCCGCCGAAAGGGAGCCGTACAAGCCCTGCGCGTCCGGCAAGCTCGTAGAGCACATATTCGAGCTCAGAAACGGGCACTTTGACGAGGCCGCGGACGAGTATATGCGCCTTTTGGCCGTGCTCTACTCCGATGAAAACGTGCCCCTGCTCGAAAAATATCTGGGCATAATGGACGCGGGCAAGAGCCGCCGGGCGGACAGAGAAGCTCAGGCGCGCATGGTCAATGATATAAAGGAGCTGCTCGACAGGCTCAACGGCGTATCTGACACCCTTAAAGAAGAGGGAAAAGCGGCCCTTGACGGCGCCGAAAAGATAGGCTCGTCCACAATGCGCAAGCTTGCCGAGTGGTACGCTCACCAGAAATCCATCTGCAACGAAGGCATATTAAACAGCATAGAGGACACGTTTACAAACGCCCTTAAGCACGCCGCCAGCGACGGCAACGACAGGACGGAACTGACGAACCTGTACTGCGACACGGCGATACTGTACAAAAACAATCTGTTCGGATTCTGGAATGAGCTTATAGAGCAGCTTGACCAAACGCAATTGAGCGACCTTAAGCTGGACAACCCGGTCATCCCCGCCGTGCGCATATATCTCCAGCACGACGGCAGGCGCAAAATGGAGGTAAAGAGCCGCATAACCAGGGTTTTTGAGGAAAAGCACGAAAACCACACGATAACCTCCGCCGACATAAAGTCCCTCATCGACATAAACAAAGACCTCGGGCTCGACAAATGCGGCAGCGACATATGCGCGATGCTCGAAGCGATTTCGGACACGGAGCTTACCGGCGACGTGCTTGAGACGCTGTGCGGCTACGCCGCTTCCCACAGGGACGAGGCGGATATAATCTTTGAGCAGCTCAGAGCGCGGTGTCTGGGCGCCGAGGGAAAGCAGGTAAAGGAGCAAAGGGTAAACGACATACTCACCTATACCCGCGAAAGCTATGCCGAGCCCTCGCTCAGGGCAAGGAAGCTGCAGGTGATACTCAACGACTGTATGCCCTGCCTCGAGGGCATGCCCAGGGAAGCCATAATGAATTCCCTCACCCAGGAGGTCGCCAGCGCCAAAAACCATCTGGGCAATATCAAGGGCGATATAATGCGCTGGTACGATAACATCGGGGCCTCCGAGCAGGAGCTTATGCCGCACATGAAGAAGCTCAGGGAGGAGCTCGAAATCTCCTCAATGGATCCCGACGCCCAGTCTCCCCGCTGGAAGGCCTTCTTCATGGAGATGTACATAGAACAGCTTTGCGAGGAGATAGACTCAAAGCCCATGTCGCTTAAGGACATGATAGGTCTCGCGCAGAGTGAGGGGACAGTGCGCGACGTGATGAGGCAGACGCAGCTGCTCAGCGAATCCGGCAACGCCGAGGCCATAGCGCGCGGCAGAGAAAAGCTCAAAGAGAGCGAGCTGGCCGCGATAAGGCGCGATACTACGCTTAAGGATGTGGAGGTGCTCTCAAAGGAGGCCACCAGGGCAAACGAGTTGAACGGGTTGAATCAATACGATCTATTCACCAAAACCCTCAAGGAGTCGATGAACGAGTACATGGGCAGCGCGATACTCAGCGACGACGGCTTTAACGCGCTGACCAGGGATGAAAAATCCATTCGTGCGCTCTCTGCGGGCCTTGCCGGCGTAAATGACGGCGAGATAGAAAAAAAGAAGGAAGCGCTTTCGGCGGCGTGCGCCCTTATGGACTACTACAAGGCGGTAGCACAGGCGAAAAATACCCCGTCCGAGCTTAAAAGCATGATTTCCGAGATGCCCAAGGTCAAGGGTCAGGGCAGGCTGAGCGAGGTGTGCTTCGATATAGGCAGGGATTACACCAAAAACGTTTCGGCCTTCAACAGGACCATACCGTACATGCTCTCCTCCGTAAACGGCATGGAGGGCAGCGCTCAGGTGGAATGGATGCAGTACCTGAACGGCGCCCTGCCGCTGGGCGAGGCCGGAGACTGGGGCGAGGTCAACATCTGGCGCGACGACAGCAACGCCTTCGGCAAGCTGGCCGCGGTGTTTGAGTGGCTCTCTCAGCCCGGGCTGGAGGAGCTCAGGGAGTCCTTCTCCCAGTACATCGACGCGACCGACATAGGCAAAAATGCCCGCAAAAAGAAGGACATATCAAAGTTTATGAAGCATTGCGACGCTCAGACCGCCAGCCCCATGCTCAAGTGGTTGATGGGCGCGAAATGACACACGGGGGAAAGCTATGAAAAGTATTAGGCTGACGTTCATATACCTGATTGCGTTCATGTTTTTGACCGCGGGCGCGTTCGCGCTCGCCGGGGAAAGCGGAGCCGCCCCATCATATGTGTATATCATAGACGATACGAGGCCTGCGGCAAACGCGCCCGAAGCCGCCGCTTACGTGGACGAACTGTCAAAGCTCATCGCCATACTGGGCGGCGAGGACGACGGGGAAACGGCGTTTGAGTTAAGGGCGCTGTCCGATCCCCAAAATAAGGCATACAGCTTTACCGCCGAGCGCTTCAACCCCGACGAACTGCTTTACTGGCTTGACGAGGCGGCGGGCAGCGTATATGCGGATGCGCCGGATACCGCGTTCATAGACGCGCTCAAAGCGGACTCGTTCGTCATATGGGTAATGCCTCAGACGGACGAGGCGCAGCTCATGGACAATTACCTCATGCAGGAAAACCATGTAAGCCAAAGAAAAACCGACGCTGACGACGTGGCGCAAAGCAGCTTTGACGAGGCAATGGATTTGTACTCTCAGGGGCTTGAAAAAATAAACGCCTTTGACGAGGCGATAAGAAACGACGACCGCCTGCTCGTATCGGACTCATTCGGCGCGGACGAGGCGTTTGACGCCGCCCTCAGCATTATGAGCCACGGGCAGCGCGAGGGCTTTGGAAGCTACAAAGGCGGCTTTGTCACGGGCGAGGGGCTTGACGCGGAAAACATACAGGAATACTTTATCGTTTCGAACAGACCCTTCAGCGTGGACGGCGAGACGGCGGAGGCGCTCTTTGGCGGCGTGCATTACGCCTATGTCAGCCTTGGCGGCGTAAATATCGAGGGCGACTCTGAAAGCGCCTTTGCCGTAATCACAAAGACGGCCGAATTAAGGCTGATTCAGTTTGAGTCCAGGCAGGAGCCCTACCGCTGGGGCGAAACGGTAGAAGCCGTATACCACATCGACGGGCAGGACGGCACTGTCTCCGCCGAGGGCTGGAAGGCCTACGCGGTGGTGTCAGGCGGCGACGGCGCCGTAAACGCGCTGATCGACTGCGAGGTACAGGGCGAGGAGATAAGCTTTGAATACGCCCCCAATGAATTCGGAGCCTACAGCTATACCGTGCACGCGCTCAATACCCTTACCGGCGATGAGCTCACGGCGGATGAGGCTGCCTTCAGCGTAGAGAACGAGGCGCCCGTGCTGTCGGCGGCGGACGGCGTAATAATGCGTCTTGACGCGTCCGCGCTTCCCGCAGGTCAGGCGCAAAGCGTGGACCTTAACGCCTATTACACCGACGACAGGGACATTTCAACCCTCAGCTATTACGTAGGCGGCGAGCCCGTAAGCGGCGGCGTATATACCGTTGACCCCGGCGATTATAAACAGGACGCAGAGCTGAGCGTCCGCGCGGTGGATACGAGCGGAGCCGAAAACACGCAGGGCCGCATTATCGTTACCTACCACCACGCGAATGAGCTGGCCCGAATGATAAACAGCGGCGCAAACGCTGAAATCCAAAATATAGGCTGGGAGGACGACAGGGAGCTTGAGCTCAGAAGCGATATAGAGCTTACCGATGAGGGCAGGCGCATATCCGCCGCGGGCGAGGGCGACGTGTGGCAGGTGCTGGCACACATATACAAAGACGACGAGCCTGTCATCACGGTCGAAATGAGCCTTCTCAGCGCCGATAACGGCCACTGGACGTATACCGATCTGTACGAGATAAACGCTTACGGCTCCTACAGCATAAGCTATACCGCCTGCGTCAGGGATATGGAGGGCGAGGCGCTCGAGGGCAGGTCGGAAAGCTACGGCCTGAACAACGAGCCTCCGCAGCTTAAGGCGCAAAACGGCAATATTGCCACGCTAAAGGCGGCCGGCCTCATATACGAGGAAGAGACTTACAGCTTTGACCTGAGAGATTATTATTCCGACGACAGAGACGGCGAGTATCTTACATACGAGTTCAGAAGCGAAGACGGGGAAGAATACACCTCCAGATCCGACTATGCCGAAATAGACGGCAACGTAATAACGTTTAAGCCTGAGAACCTTACAAGCTCCTTCAGCGTCCAAATAAGGGCGACCGACGCAGAGGGAGAGCAGAACGACGAGGGCTATTTTGAAATACAGTATACGCCCGTGAGCGAGGCCGCTTCCCTTAAGCCTCTGGCTTTTGAAAAGAACACCAACGATATAGCCTGGCAGGAGCGCCGCCTGTCGCTGACGTACGCCATTTCCCTTACCGAGGCGGGGCAAAGCCTGCCCGCAAAGGATACCGGCGACATATGGCTTGTCGAGGCGAAGGTATACGCAGGCGAACAGCTTGTCGATACGCTCAGGCTGGAGATGGTAAGCTGCATTAACGGGCAGTGGACCTACGGCACCGAGTACGAGCTTGGCAATTACGGCGGCTATAAAGTAATCTGCACGGCCTCTATGGCGGGCGCCAGGGATCAGCAGCTTGCCCCCGTCAAGACCGACTTCAACGTGTTCAACACCGCCCCCGCACTGGCAGACGCCTACGAGGGCAGGATAGCCACAGTAAAGGCCGCGGGCCTTATGTACCAGAACGAAAACTACAAATTTGACTTGAACGCGTATTATACCGACGACAGGGACGCCTCGAGCCTGGACTATGAATTCATGCTCGACGACGGCAGCTACACCAAGGGCGGCGCGGAGGACTTTGCCGAGATAAACGGCAGCACCATCGAGTTCAGAAACGAAAAAATCCACGGGCCGCTCACGGTAAAAATAAGGGCTACGGACAGTCTGGGCGAACAAAACGACGAAGGCTATTTTGAGATACAGTACAAGAGCGCCGACGAAATAGCCGAGATATACCTTTGGTCCCCGTCCGCCAGCGAAAAGGAAAAATTCAAATGGCAGGAGGAGCTGTTTGAAATAAAGTGCGAAATACGCGTAAAGGACGGATCTGGCCAGAGCATATACAACAACAAACAGACGGACTGGAGCGTAGAATACAGCGTTCAGCTCAAGGACGCCGCGTCTGATGAGCCTGCATACTATAAGCTTTCAAGCTACAGCGACATAAGCTCAGGGCACAAGGGCACGGTCACTACCGGCATCATCGCCGATTCGGGCACCTATGTGGTGCACTTAAAGGCCACAAACAACGACACCGGCGCCGTGCTCACAAAGGACGTTACCGTGGAAATAGAGGACGAGCCTCCGAAGCTCGTGGAGGAAAAGCTTGAAGACAAGGAATTCGGCATTTTAAAGACCTATTATGCCTCCGCCCTTGACCCGAACGAGGACGATGAAATAATCCTGGCGGATCACTATTATGACCGAAAGGACGAGGAAAAGGGCAGGGAGCTGACCTTCTCCACCGAACAGCTCAGCAGCCAGTATTCAATTGAAGGCAGCAGGATCAGGATATACACGAACCTCTTCAAGGAAAACCGCAGCATAGTTATAAGCGCTGAGGACAGCAGCAAACAGGTCAACCGCGACGGCAGGATACAGGTTG
>JAFPYA010000359.1 GCA_017412445.1 Clostridia bacterium | reverse complement strand
GGCATGAACATCGTCGACGCCTGCGCCGCGCCCGGCGGCAAGGCGGCCTACATCTGCGAGCTTATGCAGGGCAGCGGCAGGGTCTACGCCTGGGATCTGCACGAGCACAGGGTCGAGCTTATGAAGCAAAACGGCAAGCGCCTTGGGCTTGACAATCTGCGCTGCGCTGTGAGGGACGCGACCGTTCTCAAGGAGGATATGACTCGCCTCATGGATGGAGTGCTTATAGACGCGCCCTGCTCAGGCCTTGGCGTAATCGCGGATAAGCCTGACATCAAATACCACCTCACCAAGGCAAAATTCTACGATATCGTCAAAACCCAGCGCGCGCTGCTCGACACCTGCTGCGAATACGTAAAGGTGGGCGGAAGGCTGGTCTATTCCACTTGCACGCTCCTGCCGGAGGAGAATGAAAAGCAGATAGAGCAGTTCCTCCTGAGCCATCCGGAGTTCAGGCTCGACACCTCTGACAGTTATCTGCCCGAGCACTTTAAGCCCCTGCTTAAGGACGGCATGCTCACGCTGATGGAGCACAGAGACGGCGTTGAGGGCTTCTTTATAGCAAGGCTTATCAGGGTGATATAATGGAATTAGGCGATAAAACCGAGCTTTCGAGCTTAAGCTTCGAAGAGCTGCAGGCCTTCGTCAAGGACATCGGCGAGGGTGCCTTCAGGGCAAAGCAGCTTTCTGAGTGGATAAAAAAGGGCGCCGAAATAAGTGAAATGACGAACCTTTCAAAGGCGCTCAGAGACAAGCTCGAACAGAAGGCTTACGTAAACGGCGTCCATATACGCGAGGTGCTCACCTCGAAGCTCGACGGCACCGAAAAGTACCTCTATGAGCTCGTGGACGGCAACCTCATAGAGGGCGTGCGCATGCGCTATCACTACGGCGACACGCTGTGCGTTTCCACACAGGTGGGCTGCCGCATGGGCTGCATGTTCTGCGCCTCTACGCTCGACGGCTGCGTGCGCAACCTCAGCGCAGGCGAGATACTGGGTCAGGTGCTCGCGGTCAACCGCCGCATACGCGAAATCGCCCCGGATGAAAAGGGCATACACAATATAGTAATGATGGGCAGCGGCGAGCCACTGGACAATTACGCTGAGGCAATTAAATTTTTGCGCCTCGTGAACGCGCCGGAAGGACTCAACATTTCTCTTAGAAACATATCCCTCTCCACCTGTGGGCTTGTGGACAGAATGTACCGCCTTGCGGACGAGGGACTGCCGGTCACCCTTTCCGTGTCGCTGCACGCGCCGAACGACGAAATCAGGCGCAAGCTGATGCCTGCGGCCAACGCCTACAGCATCGACGACATACTCAAGGCCTGCAGATACTACATCGAAAAGACAGGGCGGCGCGTGATATTCGAGTACGCGCTGACCGACGGCATAAACTGCTCCGAAAGGGACGCGGACGAATTGAGCACCCGCCTGAGGGGCATGCAGTGCCATGTAAACGTGATACCGCTCAACGAAGTAAAGGAGCGCAGCCTCAAGGGTCCCACACCCGAGCAGGTAGAGCGCTTCATCGCAAGGCTTGAACAAAGGCACATTTCAGTCACGCGCCGCAGGGAGATGGGCGACGACATACAAGGCGCCTGCGGTCAGCTCAGAAGAAGTCGCATGTAAGGAGAATCGCTATGAAAGCATACGGCGTAAGCGATATAGGCAAGAACCGAAAAATCAACGAGGATTTCTATTACCTGCCGCAGGTTTCGGAGCACTTCGCAGCGGTAGCGGATGGCATGGGCGGTCACGCAGCGGGCGAGGTGGCGAGCTTTATGGCAATACGTGAGCTTTCCCGGTTTTTGCGAAAATCGCCCACTTGCAGCGAAGCCCGCATGAAATCCGCCTTTGAAGCCGCAAACAGCGTTGTCAACAGCGCGTCTGTCAGAAACGCAGAGCGCACGGGCATGGGCACCACAATGACCGCTGTGTGGGTGAGCGGCAACGTTTGCTACATGGGACACGTGGGCGACAGCCGCGCCTACAGGCTCAGGGACGGCAAGCTCGAGCAGATGTCGGTCGATCACTCATACGTAGAGGAGCTGGTGCGCGGCGGCATAATAACGCGCGAGCAGGCGCGCAGCCATCCCAAGCGCAACATAATCACTCGCTGTATAGGCGTATACGACACTATAGCCCCCCAGGTACTCAGGCTCGACTGGCGCGAGGCGGACGTTTGGCTGCTCGCAAGCGACGGGCTTGTGGGCTACGTGACCGACGAGGAAATAGAAACCGTGCTGCTTGAGGAAGGCATGGATATGCCCCAAAAGCTGAATGCGCTTAAACAAATGGCGCTCGACAGGGGCGGCGCGGACAACGTGACCGTGGTTGCGCTTTGCGGAGGCGGCGATGCTTAAAGTCATCTCGGATCGCTATCAGGTGCTTGAAAAAATAGGCACCGGCGGCATGAGTGTGGTCTATAAGGCATTTGACGAGAAACGGCAAAAAGTAGTGGCGATAAAGGTGCTCAAGGAGGAGTATCAGAAGGACGCCGCGTTCATAAACCGCTTCCGCCATGAGGCCAGTGCCGCGGCGAAGGTCAGCCATCCAAACATAGTCAAGCTCTATAACGTGGGCAGCGACCAGGACATGCAGTATCTCGTAATGGAGTACATAAAAGGCCGCACGCTCAAGGAGGTTATAGAAGCCGAAGGACGCCTGAAGAGCGAACGCGCCGTGAGATACGCGCTCAAAATTCTGGCGGCGCTCGACCACGCCCATAAAAACAACATAATTCACAGGGACATCAAGCCCCAGAACATACTTGTCGACGAGGACGACAACATAAAGGTCGCCGACTTCGGCATAGCGCGCCTCGTGGATGCAAACTCTGGCTCCATTACGGACAGCAACCGCGTGCTGGGCTCGGTGCACTATGTCTCGCCCGAGCAGGCCAACGGCGATCCTGTCGATGCGCGCGGAGATTTGTATTCCACGGGCATAGTGCTCTATGAAATGCTTACTGGCACCGTGCCATTCGACGGCGATACAGCAGTTACGGTCGCCTTGAAGCAGGTTAACGAGATACCGCGCAGCATGCGCACCATATACAGAGACATCCCCAGGAGCCTCGACGAGGTGGTAATGAAGGCGCTCAGAAAGGTGCCGGAATTGCGCTACAAATCCGCCGCCGAGATGGCAAAGGATTTAAAACGCGCCCTGCGCTACCCAAAGGGCGGCTTTGTTGACAAGCATGGCTTCATAGGCAGCTTTGCAGGCTACGCGTTCAAAAACAGCTTAAATGCTGTGCTCGTGGTGCTGAGCATAATCACCGTGCTGGTAATAGTCATATACGGCTTTGTGAAGGTGAGCGACATACTTTACGGCGTGGATGTGCCGAACGTCGTGGGCTACAGTCTGAACGAAGCGCGGGAAATGATCAAATCCGAGGACATGATCGTGGAGGCGCGCTACGTCTACGACGACGCGACCGATGAGGGCGAGGTCATAAGCCAAACGCCCGAGGCAAATTCGAGAGGCCGCCGCAACAAGACCGTCACCCTGACGGTAAGCCTCGGCATAGAGCCGGTCGAGGTGCCTGACACCGTCGGCATGGACAGCGTGAGCGCGCTTGCGCTTCTCTCCCAAAACGGTTTTGACAAAGTGAACGTTTCATACGCAAACGATCCAAACAGCGAGCTCGACAGGGTGCTTGCCCAAAATCCCGCCGGCGAGGCCCGCCCCGGCACGGCGATTTCACTCACCGTGAATTCGAGCCTGATTCGCGCGCCCATGCTCAGCGGCAAAACGAGGCAGCAGGCGCTCGATCTGCTGGAGTCGCTTTATCTCAAGGCCGATGTGATCACCGGATACGCGATAGACGGCGCCGCTGACG
>JAFPYA010000358.1 GCA_017412445.1 Clostridia bacterium | reverse complement strand
GGCCGCCCGCGCCTATTTCGCCCTCAGCCTCAGCCAGCAAAAGCACGCGCTTGCCTGAGGCGGCCGCCTTCTCGCAGGTCTGCTTTACCTCTCCGGCGTACGCGCCCTCCATCACGAAGGACGGCGCGCCCAGTATCAGCACCCTGCCGCCACCAAACTCCGCGGCGGAAGTTTTGCGCTCACTGGAGAAGGCGAGGGTGTGAACGGGCGCTTCGTCATCGGGCGGTATTACCTCCCTGATCGCCTCGAGCGTAGGGCTCTTTTCGTCCGTAAAGGCGCCCAAAAAGCGGCTTATCAGGCGCTTTGCGCTTTCTTCGTCCCCGTCAAAGGGAATGATTTCGCTCAGGCTCATGTCGCCCGTGGTCAGCGTGCCGGTCTTGTCGAGGCACAATACGTCCGCGCGCGCAAGCGTCTCTATGCCGTAGAGCTCCTGCACCAGCGCGCCCTTGCGCCCCAGGCGCACCACGCCCACCGCCAGCGCGATGCCGGTCAAAAGCATGAGCCCCTCGGGTATCATGCCTATCATCGCCGCCACCGCCCCTGTCACCGCGCGGCCCAGCTCCGTTTTGCCTATCAGGTATTCCTTTGCAAACAGCAAAAGCCCCAGCGGCACCAGCACCACGGTCAGGTAGCGCAAAAGGCGGTTGAGATCCTCCATCAATTGGGACTTGACCGCGCGGGTCTTCCTCGCGTCCCTGGTCAGGCGGTTTACGTAGCTTTCGTCCCCGACCATCACCAGTTGGCACACAAGCGCGCCGCCGCTCACAAACGAGCCGCTGAGCGCCCAGTCGTTCGGCCTCTTCGTGACCGGCTCGCTTTCGCCGGTCAGAAGCGCCTCGTTCAGCGCCGCTTCGCCGCTGAGCACTATCGCGTCCGCGGGCACCTGAGAGCCGCGCGACAGGCGCACTATGTCCCCCTTCACCAGCTCGTCCGGCGGCAAAAAGATATATTTGCCGTCCCGCATCACCTGAACCTTGTCGAGAGACGCTATGCGAAGCTTGTTTATTGTGCGCTTTGCGCGCAGCTCCTGCACGGTGCTTATAAGCGTGTTTGACAAAACCACGCCCATGAACAGCATGTTTTTGTAGCTGCCCACGAGCAAAAGGCATACGGCCAGGGCGATGTTGAGCATGTTGAAAAACGTAAAAAAGTTTTTGAACAGTATGCGCCCCACGCTGTCGCCGCGCTCGGCCTTTGAAGAATTGCCAAAGCCCTCGCCCCTGATTTTCGCCGCCTGAGCGCCCGAAAGCCCCGTCTCGGGCGTCCTTACGAAATCGCGCGGAAATTCGCTCGGAATTCTCAATTTTTCGCTCATCAAACTGCCTCCGTGAAAGAAACATGCGCATCCGCATAAATTCCTATTGGATATTATCGCCAAAAACCCCGCGCCTGTCAATAGCGAACAAGCGCGGGGACGAGGGGTGGACGAGGGGGAGGGGGTACGTGTTCTTTTTCTGAGTCAGAAAAAGAACCAAAAAGACCGGATTGGGGGGGCTGCATTCTCCTTGATGGCGTTGCCTTCCCCTCAAGGGCGTAGCCTTCCCCTTGAGGGGAAGGTGGCCGAGCGTTAGCGAGGTCGGATGAGGTGGCGGGGTGGCGACGGATTGCGAGAAGATAAGTAATCTCGTCAGATTTTCTATCTTCTCTCCTCCATTTTCACTCTAAGTGTCCACCTCATCAGTCAGCCTTACGGCTGACAGCTTCCCCTCAAGGGGAAGCCTTTTGGAGAGCCTTCCCCTTGAGGGCGCGAAGCGCGGTTCGGGGGTGAATTGCGAGGCGATTTTGTCTTTGACAAAATCGGTCGCTTTGCGACTGCCACGGCTCAAATCAAAGATTTGAGGCGCGGCACCCGCCAGTGGACGTCAAGAGCCG
>JAFPYA010000357.1 GCA_017412445.1 Clostridia bacterium | reverse complement strand
GAAAGCATGACGCCAATCAGCATGTTTTATGGTATTATCATCTATATGTATACGGATAAGTCCACCGAAATGAAAGTGCCCCATATTCACGCCGTATACAAGGAGGAAGAGGTAATTATATCGCTGACAGGTGACGTGCTCGACGGCTTTATGAGCCCAAGCAGGCTCATACTTGTACAGGCGTGGCGAACCATTCACAATGATGACCTTACCGCAAACTGGCATCTTATGATGAATGGCAACGAAGTTTTCCGCATCGAGCCGTTGAGATAAAACGTTAAAGCATCAAAGGTAAAAGAAGCAGCCGCCCCGTGAAAGGGACGGCCGTTTTGTTTGTTCAAGGTAACTATATCAGATTTTCTGACTGCCCTCGTCCGCAAGCTCGCCCAGCTTTACGGGACGCTGAGGATTTACTTCATTTTTAATGTTAGGCAGACGCACCGGGCCTCCGAAGGGAGGGCGGTCGGCTCCGAAATCCCTTGGACGCATATGCGGGGGCAGGGGCTTAAAGCGGTTCTCAGGCGCAAAGTCGCTGCCGCGCTCCGCCTCAACAGGCGACATGGGATGACGGCCGCGCTCGTGCGGGAAGGGCGGGGGAGTTCTGCCAAAGCGCGCGCCGCGCGGGGGAGGCGGGGGATAAGCGCCTTCGGGACGGGGCGGATACACGTTTAGCCCCTGATCGGCGCAGGCATTCTCCGCCGCGCCGATAAGCTTGTCGAGTATATCAGTCAGTTGCTGACGCTCCTGCTCGTTAAGCACGTCAAAGGGAATGAGATTCCTGTCGGAGTTGTTTGCCCTTTCAAGGTACTGCCTTCCGCTCTCGCTTATGTACAGATTGACCTGCCTGCGGTCGTCCTCCATGGGTCTGCGCTCAATGAGGCCGCCCCTTTCAAGCTTTCCCAGAAGCTCGCTTAAGGAGCTGGGCTGTATGCCGAGCTTTTCCATAAGCTCTCTTTGAGTGATGCCGTCCCTTAACGCCACCTGAGTCAGCGCCCGCTCCTGACTTTGCCCCCTCGGGCCGTCCCGATGGAAGCGGGGAGCGGACAGGCGCCTTAAAAGCATGGCCAACTGTATCACCTTTTCCATAAGCATCATTTTGTTTTCTTCGCTGTTCATTATTTCTTCCTCCAAATATTATTGTACCGAACGATTGCATTATATAACAGCCAGCATCATATGTCAATAGATAAATTATATTGTACCGAAATATTAACATAGCTGATATTCGTTAAAGAATATTAAATTGACAGAAATATCTGAAATAATATTGTAATATTTGAAAAGCTGTGGTATAATACACCCGATAAATCGTTTACGGAGCGAACTATGCTTAACGCCAGGAACAACACCTATTTCAATTCAACGAGCCTTTCCTACAACCGAAGGGAGAGAACGAACATCACAGGCGGATATTTTGAACGCAGTCAGAAGCGTTCGCCTTACGAAAGGAGCGCCTTATATGCCTCTGCAGGCTCAAGGCGCAAAACCAGCGTCGGGTTTACGGTGCTTGCGGTGCTGCTTTTGTTTTTGGTCTATCCCGTAGGCCTCGTAATGATATGGAATAAGCGCGTCGCCTTTACCCCGGGCACGAAGCTGCTTTTCACTATTCTTGCCACTGTCTGTTTCGTGATGCTGCTGGTCTATGTGGCGAACGTTGAAACCGGCAACCCGCAGGAAAAAAGGGTACAGAACGGCCTTAATTCCGTCTTCGACTGGATATATAATGCCTTTGGCGGCTTCTTTCACAAGATAGGCGAGTGGACGGGGCTTGGTGATGGGAAGGCAGGCGAAAAGCTCTCCGGAATATGGAACGGTATCAAGCCAAACGTAGCCCAAACGGCGGTAAACCTGCTGGGCGACAAGGCGGACAGCGCCGCGTATGTAAAGCATGAAATGCCCTCGAAGCTGCTCGGCGTATTCAAAAAGCTCGTCAGCTACGAGGAGCCCGTGGCCGTGGCCGCAGTCAAGCCCGCAAGCGCGAGCAGCGTGGTTATCCGCTACACGCCTGAGCCCACCGCTGAGCCGGTGAATGCGGCTGTAGTGCTGCCCACGCCGTCGCCCGTCATGACGGTCAAAAAGGTGGAGCTGCCCGAAATAAGAAACGTCTCCGAGGCGGGCGTATACTACAACAAGGGCGGCATGTACTATCACGTCGCTTCTACCTGCAAGGACATGTTCTCCGCAGATTCGCACACGCTTGCCGAGGCCGCCGCGTCCGGCAAGGTCGCCTGCAAGAATTGCTCTGTGGTCTCAATGGAGCTGCTCAGCCACGAAACCGAAGATTACCTTTGGGTGGACTCCAAAAACGTGGCGCACACCACCGACGTGTGCAGCGAGTTCATAGGCGCGTACCGCGTTATACCCTTTGACGACGTATATCAGGGCCATTTCACCTACTGTCCCAAGTGCCACGCCGACACGGTGTATGAATACATGCGCCAGCACGACGCGGGCTTCAACGTGGACTACGACAACATCACTCAGGACGAGGTTATCCTTTACGAGTATGAGCGCACTATAGACGTCTATTACACCGCCAACAGCCGCTTCTACCACGCCAACCGCGAATGCCAGCAGATGGAAGACGAGCAGGCTGCCCATAACCTCTTTGAGGCGCTGCACAAGGACAACAAGCGTCCCTGCCCGGTCTGCAATCCCGCAAACGAGGCCGACGCGAGCGAGTATCTGGCGCAGTTCAGAAGCTGACGTCAATGTCTGAACGGGCGAAATTTGCAGCGAAGCCAGTTCATCAAAATCTCACTTGGATATCATACAAAATCAACACCACCCGCCACTCAAATTCACATGGCGGGTGTATTATTTTAAAGAGGTGAGGGCATGACTGATTTCGGCAATGCGGGCGCATGGTGCAGGGAAATCTGGCAAAAGTACATACACGAGGGCGACACAGTGATCGATGCCACCATGGGCAACGGCCACGACACGCTGTATCTTGCTCAGGCGGTGGGGGAGAGCGGCCGCGTCTACGCCTTCGATGTACAAAAGGAAGCGCTTGAAAAAACGCGCGCAAGGCTCGAAAAAGCGGATGTGCTTGACAGGGTCACATTGATCTGCGAGAACCACGCGCTCATGGAAAAGCATGTTTCCTGCGAGGTTGACGCCGTGATATTCAATTTGGGCTGGCTGCCCGGCGCTCTGCACGATGTAACCACAAACGCCGATACCACGATAGAAGCGCTGAAGGCGGCGCTCAGGCTTGTAAAGGCGGGCGGCTTTGTGACACTCTGCGTTTACCCCGGGCATGCGGAGGGCGAAAGGGAGCTTGAAAAGGTCGCGGCCTTTGTAAAAGACCTTGACGACAAACGCTTTGACGCCGTGTCGCGGGGCTATGAAAACATCCGCCTGAAACCGCCGAAGCTCTTTGCCATAGCCAAAAAACAATAATAATCACCGCGAATTTTAACATCTCTCAGGTAGGAAAAATCAAATATAAATAGAAATAAAAAAGTTGGCTTAGTTGGACTATTGCTTAAGCAATTTTATATGGAGGGTATTACAATGAGTGTGGAACGGAATTTGCCCGTTGTACGCGAGCGCAAAAGCGCCATTTTGACGGGCGATGCGGCGCTGATTGCCGAGCAGAAGAAGCTGGGCAAGCTCACCGCCAGAGAGCGCGTGAACGCGCTGCTGGATCCGAACAGCTTCGTTGAGCTTGATGTGCTCAATGCCGATGCCGGCGTGGTGGCGGGTTACGGCACCATCGAAGGCAATGAGGTCTATGTATATGCGCAGGATCTTACCGTAGGTGGCGGCGCCGTAGGGCAGAAGCACGCAAAGAAGGTTTTGAAGGTTATGGAGCTGGCGCAGAAGACCGGCTGCCCCATCGTGGCGATGCTGGACAGCGCAGGCGCAAAGCTCGATGAGGGCGTTGCAGCGCTTGACGCCTATGCCCAGATAGCAGCGAAGGCCACCGCGCTCAGCGGCGTAGTGCCTCAGATTGCCCTGATTCTCGGCCCCTGCGGCGGCACCGCCTCCGTAATCGCCGAAATCAGCGACATCACCATACAGAGCAAACATGGTCAGCTCTTTGTGGCCGGCCCCCTCGTAGTGAGCGCGGTCTCCGGCAAGAAGGTAGACATGAATGAAATCGCAGGCGAAGAGGCCTCTGCCAAGTCCGGCGCGGCGATACTCACCGCCGAGGGCGACGAGCATGCCATCGCGAAGGCGAGACAGCTCATTGCTATGCTCCCCCAGAACAATCTGGACGAAGCGCTCTTTGCCGAGGACGACGACGCGGCAAGGATCGTAAATGAGCTTAACGACATTGATGAAATCACCGACGTAAGAGGCATAATCGAAAAGATCGCCGACAAAGGCTCCTATACAGAGCTCTACGCGGAATTTGCCACATCCATGGTTACCGCAATCGCCAAAATCGGCGGCCGCACTGTGGGCATCATCGCAAACGATCCCACGAAGGACGGCGGCAGGCTTACTGTTTACGGCTGCAAGAAGGCCGCCAAGCTCGTGACCTTTTGCGACGCGTTCTCTATTCCGGTGGTGTCCTTCGTAGATTCCGAGGGCATGAAGATAAGCGCGGCGCCCCAGGGCGAGCTGGCAAGAGCCGGCGCCTCCCTGCTGTACGCGATGAGCGAAACCAGCGCGCCCAAGGTTTCCGTAGTGCTGGGCAACGCCATTGGCATGAGCTACGCCGCCATGGCCTCCAAGGCCGTAGCCGACATGACCTACGCCTGGCCGGGCGCCGTGATAAGCGCCGTGACCACGCCCGTCGCCACCCAGATGCTTCTGGGCGATGAAATGACCGGCTCCTCCGATCCCATCGCCAAGCGCAAGGAGCTTGAGGAGAAGTACGCGGCCGACATCGCAGACGGCGTTAATGCCGCTAAGAACGGCTATGTTGACGACGTGATCGAGCCCGCCGACACCCGCAAGGTCATCTCCGCAGCCATAGAGATGCTCTCCGGCAAGCGCGAAAGCGCGATTGCCAAGAAGCACGGCAATCTGCCTCTGTAAGGAGGATAAACGATGAATTGGCTTGAAAAGCTCGGTTACGGCGGCACGGCGACCGTTATAGGTCTTCTGATCGTGTTTGCCGGACTTACGATAATCATAGTCAGCCTCAAGATAATGGCTGCGGTTTTCAAAATGGTCGAGAACCGCAAGGCCGCAAAGCTCGCCGCTCAGGCGCCCAAGGCCGAAGCGCCCGTGCCCGCAGCGGAGCCGGCGACCGCCGAAGTGCCTGTTGAGGTCACGGACGACAATGAGCTCATCGCGGTCATCGCGGCGGCCATCGCGGCGTTCGATTTCGGCAACGGCAATAAACCCGTTAAAATCAAATCCATAAAGCGCGTGAGCGGCTGGAAGAGCGCGGCGCGCACCGAACAGCTCTACAAATTCTGATTATATGGAGGAAACAAATATGCGTAAATTTCAGATAACCGTAAACGGCACCGCTTACGAAGTGGAAGTAGAAGAAATCGGCGGCGCTCCCTCTGCTGCGCCCGTAGCTGCAGCGCCCGCAGCCGCTCCTGCCCCCAAGGCCGCTCCCGCCCCCAAGGCCGCCGCTGCCGCCGGCGCCGTGAAGGTGACCGCGCCCATGCCCGGCAACATCAACGCCGTAAAGGTGAACGTAGGCCAGGCCGTCAAGGCGGGCGACGTGCTGCTCATCCTCGAAGCCATGAAGATGGAAAACGAAATCAAGGCGCCTCAGGACGGCACCATCGCCTCCATCGCCGTAAACAAGGGCCAGAGCGTCAATACCGGCGACCTGATGGTATCCATGAATTAAACTGTCCGGCATAGGAGTTTGATTATGAACAAAAAGAAATTTCGTAATCGCTGCTTCGTACTGGCGTTTGCGTTATTGATCGCGTGGG
>JAFPYA010000356.1 GCA_017412445.1 Clostridia bacterium | reverse complement strand
TTTCGCTTGTCGGCGCGGTAGAGTATGGCTCGCGCAGAACAGCGAGCGCCCTTGACGGAAATAAGTACACAAAAATCAATAAAAGGGCTGCAAATATCTGTTTTTTCATTGCCTGTGTCCTCCCGTGAGCATACAAGACGGCGCAGTTACGATGATGTACGCTTTTCTTTTCTCACCGTTCACCGCGGATGATCTCGAGTATGCGGTTGGCCGCGCCTTCGTCGGTGATGAGGCAGGTGTTTTTGTGGTGGCGGCTCACGGCCAGTATTGCCTCCGCCTTGTGACGGCCTGCGGCCACGGCTATGAGCACGGGGATGCGGGAAAAGCTGTCCTCTGGCAGGCCGAGACCGCTCGCCGAGGCGAGCAGGTGGCCGTTTAAGTCGAGGCAGTGCCCCAGCACCTCGGCCACTGCGCCCTTGCGCACGAGGTCGCTTATGGTGCTTTCGCTCATGAGGCGGTTTCTGGCCATCTCGTCAGCGCGGGCGATGCCGTAGAGCAGCACGTCGGCGCGCTTTATCTCTTCAAGCGGCTCGCGTATCTCGTCGAGCTTTATCAGCTCCTTCAGCGCGCTCTGAGGCAGGTTGTCAGGCAGATACAGGGGCTTGTGCCTTCCGCCAAGGCGCAGGGCAATCTGCTCCGCCAGCGTATTTGCCTGCGTTTCGGCGCTCTGGCCGAGGCCTCCGCGCGCGGGCAATACCGTCACGTCTATGTCTGCGCCGCGCGGTATGTGCGCCGCCACGCTCTGCACCGTGCTGCCGCCGTTCACCGCAAGTATCATGCCGGGCATGAGCAGCTTTCTCAGCCGCATTCCGGCAACCCTGCCCACCTCGTCGAGCACGTCCGGGTCGCTGTCCATGTCGCCCGGCACCACGCGCACGCGCTCAATTCTGAGCAGCTTTTGCAGCTGCGTTTCAAGCGAAGCCAGCCCCGAGCGGCTGCGCACGAGTTCGCGCACGCTGTCGAGTATCTCGTAGGCGTGAGAGCTCAGTGACATGCCCGCGGGCGACACCTCTATTAGGCCGTCCTCCCTGAGCAGGTCGGTAAGCATGCGCGCCTCTCTTTCGGGTATGCCCATGCGCTGCGCAAGGGCGCGCCTGCCCACGGGCTGCAGTATGCTTATGCGTTCGAGCACCATCGCCCGGTTGACCAAAGCGTCCATGAGGTCGGGCGCCAACAGATTTATAAGCGAAAGCGTGCCCTCGTCCATGCGCCCTCCTCCTTATTTAAGGGACGTAATCCGTCCCGCGCGTCAAATTTCATCCTGCCTCAAAGTATACACCGAAGCCATAGACTTTGTCAGTCTTTTTGTGTTAATTTACGCCTGAAAGGCGCAAAAATGTGCGGTTTTGTATTATAATCTGATGTGAACCGGCTTTTTGGTGCGGTTGCGCTTGCAATAAACGGGCGCATGTGTTATCATACATGCATCAAGTTGGGAAAGAAAAGAACCGATGGCAGCAAAGACACGAGACATGACTTTTGGGCATCCGGCGCGCCTTGCGCTGAGCTTTGCCCTGCCGCTGATGCTGGGCAACATCGCCCAGCAGCTCTACACCATCACCGACGCCGCGATCATCGGCCAGTTCGCGGGCATAGAGGCGTTCAGTGCCCTTGGCAGCGCGGAATGGATGGTGTGGATGGTGTTTGGCGTGATAAGCAGCGTGATGCAGGGGTTCGGCATACCCATGGCGCAGCTGTTTGGCGCGGGAGACCTCAGGCATCTGAGGCGCACGGTGCGCACCGCCGCGCTTATCGCCCTCATAATCGCCCTAGGCTACACTGCCCTTGGGCTCAGCACGGCCTTGCCGCTTTTAAGGCTGCTGGGCACGATAGAAAACCTGCGTTCCCGCGCGCTGACCTACCTCATGATAGTGATATCGGGCACGCTGTTCACCACGATATATAATCTGTCGGCTACCGTGCTAAGAGCCCTCGGCAACAGCCGCGCGCCGCTAATAGCCATGGCCGTCTCGTCCGTTATGAACATAGTGCTCGATTTGCTCTTCGTGTGGGGCTTTAAGTGGAGCATAGCTGGCGCGGCGGCGGCGACGGTCTTTAGTCAATTGGCGGCGTCGCTCGTGTGTCTGTGGCAGGTGCGAAAGCTCGATATACTCAAGAGCGATGACGACGAAAAGGCCGCGGAGCGCTTCAGCCGCAAGGACGCAGGCACGCTTTTGCGCCTGGCCGCCCCGATGGCGCTGCAGTCCGTGCTGATAGGCCTTGGCGGCATGGCGCTTCAAAGCGTGATAAACTCGCTTGGTGAAAGCTTTGTGGCGGGCTTTTCAGCGGGCAACAAGCTCTACGGCGTGCTCGAGATGGCGGCAGTCGCCTTCGGCATGGCGGTCGTCACGTACACGGGACAGAATCTGGGCGCGAAACAGTTCTCGCGCATACGTCTGGGCATAAGGTGGTTTGCGCCGCTGGGCGTATTAATGTCGCTCGTTATCACCGCGATAATGTTCATCTTCGGCAGGGATTTTCTCAGGCTCTTTATCGAAAAGGGCGCGCCCGAGGACGCGATGAAGGTAGCCGTGCGCTACATAAGAACCATGGCCGCGAGCTTGAGCACGCTGTACCTGCTGTACATATACCGCTCGGCACTTCAGGGCATAGGCAACACGTTCATCCCCATGGTGTCGGGGCTCGCTGAGTGCGTCGCGCGCGTGGGCATGGCGGTACTGCTCACCCACACCGTGGGGTCAAGCGGCATATACTGGGTGGAGACCGCGGCGTGGAGCGCGGCGATGATACTTTTGATAATCGCATGGTACATAAAGCAAAGGCAGCTCGAAAGCCTTAAGCTTCAATGATTGTTGGGAGGTTTTGACATGAAAAAGCTATTAGCGGTGCTTCTTGCGCTCATGCTCGTGCTCTCAGCCGCGGCGGCGGAGGACGACGAGCTGAGCCGCCTGAAAAGCGAAAACGAGGCGCTCAAGGCCGAAAACGCCCGCCTCAGCGCGCTCGTAGAGGCTTACACAGACCCCTCCGTGATAGTGGCGTTCAGCGGCGGCACGGTCACGTTTGAGGAGGTGTACGCGCTCTACGAGGATACGATGGCGTTTTATAAGGAGATTTACGAGGCTGCCGGCATCGAATACGAGGAGGACTTCGACGACGCGCTCGAGCTTCAGCGCGAGCTTGCCGTGAACCTCGCGGACGAAAGGATAATCGGTAACTATCTGTCCGCAAACGATATAGAGCTTCTTGATGAGGCCGATATGCAGGCCATAGAGGCGCAGGCGCAGGCGGATTACGAGGCCATGTACGCCGAAATGCTGGCGTATTATATGGAGATAACCGACAGCGAGGACGAGGCGCGTGCTTCGGCGCTCTCTTACCTTGAGGAAAACGAGCTCGACCTTGATGCGTTCAGGGCTAGCGCGGAGAGCGAAGCCTTCAGCAGCCGCCTGTTTGAATATCTCGTGGGCGATGTTACGCTGACAGACGACGAGGTGCGCGAGGCCTACCTCGGGCTGTTGGCCTCCGACAAGGAGCTCTACGGCGAATATCCCGAGGAATTCGCCATCGACGCGCTATACGGCGGCAGCGCTGCCTGGATACCCGACGGCTACCGTCAGGTGCGCCTCGTGGTGATACCGTTTGACGACGACGACATGGCGGCCTACGACGAACTGTTCATGGCCGGCAATACCGACGGTCCTGAGGCCGACGCGCTGTTTGACAGGCTCGAGCCCGAGGCGCTCAGCGTGTACGAAAGGCTGCAGGGCGGCGAGAGCTTTGACAAGATACGCGCCGAATATCCGGACACCGAGGAGTATATGGCGGAGTTTGGCGGCGAAGACGGCTTTTGTGTCAGCGCGTACAGCTACCTGCTGAACGAAGAGTGCTCAAATGAAGTGATGGCGCTCATGACGCCCGGCAGCGTGACCAGGCCGCTGCGCTGCGACTGGGGCTTTGTGATTTTCGAATACATGGGTGAAATCGAGGGCGGCGACGTGCCCTTTGAGCAGCTTGAGGAGAGCATCCGCGCCATGGCGCTGGTCGAAAAGCAAAACGTGGTCTACGATGAAAGGCTTGCGGAGCTGCGCGCGGAGGCGAACACGGTCTACTTCTTCGACAGGCTGAATTAGGAGGCACAGATGAGCTGTTATCTGTTTGTACATTTCCGCGAAACCTCCACGCCTGACGGCGAGCAGGTGTATTTCGCGCTGAGCCGCGACGGCTATAACTGGAGCGAAATAAACGGCGGCCGTCCCGTGCTCTGGGCCTACCAGGGCGATCACGGCGTGAGGGACATGACCGTAGTGCGAGACAGGCACACGGGCCTCATACATATCTTCGCCACCGATCTCAGCCTCAGCTACGGCATGCGCGGCAAGTATGCCCATTCGTGGAAAAACATTTCCCTTCACGGCAGCAAGGCACTGGGACATTGGGTTTCGGGCGATCTTGTCAGCTGGTCGGAGGAGGAGCTTGTCACCGTGGCGGACGCCGATTTCGGCTGCGTATGGGCGCCGGACGTGATTTACGACGCAAGGAACGACGATTATATACTGCACTGGTCCAGCTCCCACAAAAGCAACGATTTCGGACCCAAGGCCATATATTTCAGCCGCACGAAGGATTTTAAGTTTTTTACGCCTCCCCAAAGGCTCTACGGCCGCGAGAATTGCAGCATTATCGACTCGGCTATGTACGAGGAGAACGGCCTGTACTACATGTTCGTAAAGAGCGAGACGCAGCCCAAAAACATACAGCTGTTGAAAAGCGACCGCCCGGACGGCGGCTTTGCGCCCGTAGAGGCATTTGACGAGGCGATTAAGGACATAGAGGGCGGCCTGTACGAAGCGCCCACGGCGGTGCGCCTCGATGACGGCAGCTGGAACCTGTTCCTCGATTTTTATGGCACCTCCGGCGCGGGTCAGGGGTACGTGCCGTGGCACGCCCCGTCGCTGGCCTCGGGCGCTTTCAGGCGCGAGGACGAGCGCTTCTCGTTCCCCTACCGCTTCAAGCATGGCACGATACTCACGATAAGCCAGAGCGAGTACGACCGCATGAACACCTACGACTGGGCGCAGTGGAAGGACGGAAGGTGATGCGGGCGAGCCCGTCATAAAGCGAGCGCGGTTCGTTAAAACAGCACAGGGCGGATTTAAAACCCGTCCTGTGCTGTTATTATGCTTTTTGGATGGAAATTTTCTATTCTGCTTCCCTCTTGAGCCTGAACGCCACGGCGCGCTTCAGGTACTCGAGGTATTCCGCGTCGAGGCACATGGCCTTGCCGGGCGTGTCGCTGAGCTTGGCCACGGGGCGGCCGTTGACGGTCTGGAGCTTTATGACGATGTTGAGTGCCGGCTCGCAGGTGTCGTTTGAGACGAAGGTGCCTATGCCGAAGCTCACCCTGGCTCTGTCCTTAAAGCAGTCGTAGAGTGCCTGCGCCTTGTCGAAGTTCAGGCTGTCGGAGAACAGAAGCAGCTTCGTCCTCGGGTCTGCGCCGTACTTCTTGTAGTGCGCAATTATCTTTTCGCCCCAGGCGAAGGGGTCGCCGCTGTCGTGGCGCACGCCGGTAAAGTTGTTTACCATTGAGCGGTTGAAGTCCATGAGGAACAGGTCCGTGGTCACGGTGTCGGTGAGCGCGGTGCCGTTGTCGCCCTTATACTCGTTGTACCAGTCCTCAAGCGCGTAGTGGTTGGTGTACGCCAGGGGTATCGAATCTATACCCTGATACATCTGCACGAACTCGTGCGCGTATGTGCCTATGGGCGTAAGGTTCAGCTTCATGGCGAGGTATACGTTGCTCGTGCCCACCATGTTGTTTGTCTCCCCGGCAAGACGGCGCACGGCCTCCTCCTCCCACTCGCGGCTGAGCCTCCTGCGGCAGCCGAACTCCGCAAAGCTGAAATTGTATTTGCCCGTCTTGAACGCTTCTATCTTGCCCTCCAGCCTCTCGCGCGCAGATGCGAGCAACTCGTCATAGTCGTATTTCAGCCTGAAATAGACCTCGTTTACGATTTCAAGCAGGTAGATTTCAAACTGCATCGCGCTGAACAGCGGCCCCGAAACCACTATCTGAAGCTCCCCATCGTCCGTAAGTGCGGTCTTTACGTACTCCCTTATGGGGCGCCAGAGCCTCAAAAACTCCACGTAATCGCGCTTTATAAAGCGTATGGAGCGCAGGTAGTCCAGCTCCTCTTTTGTAAATGTGAGCGTGCAGAGGTGATCGATCTGAGCGTTTATCTCATCGAACATCTCCTTTGTGAAGGTCACGCCGGCGTTGCGGCAGCGAAAATAGTATTCGCCGCAAAGGTCGGTGTGCTTATGGAATATCACCTGATCCATGTTGAACTTGTACAGGTCGGTATCGAGCAGTGAATTTACTATAGGCGCAAGCTTCATTTTGCGTCCTCCTTCATATAATTGTACAAAATACTGTCTACAGTCTCCGGGGGCACCAAACCCGCGAGCTCCTGCATTAGAGCGCTGATGCACCTGAGCTTGTCTCTTACAAGGCTTGACGAGACGTGCCTTAGCTCGTCTGGACCGCTTACGAGCGTTATGCGCTCACTGTATCGCGTGAGCCTCTCGCTTGCGTCTATGATAGCGCGGCAGTCGTCTCCGCCCCGCTCTATGCAGACGATGCCGAATTCGGAGAGCATCTCGTCCACATACCGCCACTTTTCGCCTATTTCGGCCAGCTTGTCGGAGCCTATGAGCAGGCGGGGCGTATAGCCCTCGTCCCTCAGGTGGCACAGGGTGATGTATGTGCGGGGCTGAGTCTGCTGCTTAAGCTCCCAGTCGCACACCCTCATCCACGGGCGGGTGGAAGCGATTCTGTTCAGCAGCTCGACCCGCTCGTCATCGTCAAACGCAAAGTCCTTGCCCTGATTGTCCGTTATGTAGTTCGCCTTGGACAAGACGAACATCGCGCCGTCGCTGCCCGTGTCCCGCACGGCCTTCTCCGCGAGCGCTATATGCGCCGTTGTGGGCGGATTGAACGCGCCGAAAAACGCAAGTATCTTTTCCATATCGCCTCCGCGGTTTTACATGGCTTCAAACGCTTCTATTACGGTGGGCATGCGCCGCTTGTGCGCGTTTGCCCTCTCTTTGGCCGCTATTTTTGCGTCGGTTTCGGCATCTCCGCAGGTGCCAAAGCGTATCCACGAATGAATGTCCGCGTATTTGAGCCCCAGCTTCACCTCGTCGCTCACGCCGCTCAGGCCGTCGGTCGGGGTCTTCTCGACCAGCTTGCGCGGAAGCTCCGGCATCGTAAGACCCAACTTTACCACCTCGATGCTCGTGAGCCTGCCCAAAACCGAGAAGTCGCAGCTGGTGTCGCCGTCCTTCGTGCAGTAGCCTACGGTCGCCTCGCTCAGGTTGCCCGTGCCCGCGAGGAACGCGCCTATGGCCTGAGCAATGTATCTGAGCACGGTCATGCGCAGCCTCGGCCCCACGTTTATGTCGCTCTCCTTTGAAAAGTCAAAGCCGAACTCGCCCTCGGCAGGCATTATGTTGTCGTGCAGCGCCCGATGCATCGCGCCTATGTTCACGGTCTTTTTTTGTATGCCCAGCGCATCGCAGACCCTTATCGAATCGCTTATGTCCTTCTGTTCGCCGTCCGGCAGCATCACGCCGTACACATTTTGTGGGCCTATCGCCCTTGCGCACAGCGCGGCAGTGACTGTGGAATCCTTGCCGCCGGAGATGCCTATCACCACCCTCTTGCAGCCCATTTTGGCGAGCTGTGTTTTAAGGTTGGCGACCATCGTGTCCCTAACTTTTTCCGCCTGAAAGGTGTATTCAGTCATATGTGCACCTCCTCAAATTATGTCTATCTGGCACGAAGCCATGGTTTTGAGCGCCGCCTCGTGCGCCTCGGGCGTTACGCCCGCGCAGCAGTCCGCCTTTACGCTTACGTCCGCCTCCGGAAAATTCGCCTTGAGCAGAAGGGCGTTTGAGACCACGCAGATGTCCGTGCACAGGCCTATAAGCCTTATGTCAAGTTCCTCGTCGCCGCCCGCAAGATTTTTTATAAGCTCCGGCAGCTTCACGCTGCCAAAGGTGGGCTTTTCGAGCCTTATGCTATTGCCCAGCGCACGCTCCACATCGGGGTTAAGCTGCCAGCCGTCTGTGCCCTTTATGCAGTGTGGCACGGGCAGCCTGCGGCCTTCGCGTGTGGCAAGGTAGTTTTCGCCGTGCGTGTCGAGCGTCGCAATCACGGTATCGCCCTGTGCCCTCGCGCGCGCTATCTCGCTTACCGCATTTGGCACCATCGCCTTCGCTTCCTTCGTGCCGAGCGCCGCGTCGACGAAGTCGTTTTGCATATCCACAACTATAAGAAACCTTTTCATTCCCTCTCACCTCTCAGATATTCGCGCTGTAAAGCCTTGCGGGTCTGCCGCGGCTTTGCTTGTCCGTTCCGTCCTTCGGGCTGATTATGCCTCTGTCCTCAAAGCGGTTTTTGACGAAGCGGCGAAAGTTGCTCTTGTCCGCTCCCTCGCCCTTGACCGCCTCAAAGATTTCCTCAAGCTCGCCGAGCGTAAAGCTCTCTTTGTTGCGTATGAACCTTAAGCCTATGTCGGTGTAGTCTATCTTGCCCCTTAAGCGTTTTACGCCCGTTTCTATTATGTACGCGTGGTCGAAGGCCGTAAGCGCCGGGTCAAGGGCGATGCCGTCCTCGCTTCTAAGATCGATACTTCCATCATGTTTAAGGTCGATTTCAAACAGCTTTTCGTCTTGTGTGGGCGTAATATGCGGCGCTATGCCGACGTATGCGATGCTTATCACCCGTCCGCGCTCGTCTCGGTCTGCACTTGTGAAGGTGTAGAGCTGCTCAAAATAGCAGTAGCCGCCCGGCAGCATCTCCTCCTTGAGCGCCTCCGCCGCCTCCAGCGCGCTTTCGTCAAGCTCAAGGAGCTTTCCCGGCAGCGCCCATCTGCCCCTTTGCGGCTCGCGCTCGCGCCTCGACAAAAGCACCCACAATTTGCCCTGTCTGACCGTCAGAAACAGCACGTCCACCGCCGCGTAGATCCTGTCCTTACTCAGGCTTTCATGCATTCCATCACCTCCAAGGCATTTATTGTCTTTTTGACCACAACTATATTATACGGGGCTCGCCCTCGTTTGTCAATAGTTTTTTGTCAATTTGACAAAAATATTTTTCATCAAAAAATCGGGCGCGGCATATATACCGCGCCCGACCGTTTGTTATGGGGAGGCTGTTCAGTTTTTGGTGACCAGAAGCGCCAACACATCTCCGTTTTCGCCCAGGGTGAACTCCTGACGGGTGTCGAATTCGTAGCCTGCGGGCACCCTTATGACCTGCACATGGTAGGGATAGGGCTCGCCCTCAAACTCGGCCAGGCCCGACGCGTCCGAGAACACGGGTGTGCAGGCGGTGTCGGTGCAGAAGTTGATCACGCAGCCCGGCACGGGGTCGCCGTACTGGTCGACAAACGTGGCGTAATACTTCACCTTGCCGTCGGCGCCTTCAAACGAAATGATGCCCTCGTCCTCGCCTTCATCAAGATAGCTGTAATGCAGCTCTGCTCCGGTTTGGGCGATCACCATATCCATGAAGGCTTCGACGTTTGCTTCATCCGCAAACACGACGGTCATGGCTATCGGAAAGCTGATGCCATTGTCTATTATCATTATGGCGGACTCCGGGTAGCCGGTTAAATCCATCGTGTCGACACCGGTGGTCAGCGCCGCGCCGTTCATTACTTCATAAGCGCTGTGAGGCACCATGTCGTAGTCGGAGATGACGTATACCAGCTCCGGATCCACGCCCTCAGAAAGCGTTGCAGTGTAGCTTACGGAAATGTCGTCGGCCACATAAAAGCTGGCGTTGTAGCCCAAGGTGCCGGTAAAATCAAATTGCTCGCCGTTTTCGTTAAGAAACTCCACCCTGCGCGCTTCATCGCTCAAAATGACGATTGCGGTCTCTTCGGCGTAAGTGTACACGGGATTTAAAGAAAGCGCCTGCTCCGCCTCGTCGCCGCTCAAAAGCTCGAAGTCGTCCAGATACACACTGTCCTCCCCAAAGCCCACATCGAAATCCTTGACATATGCAAGGGAGATCTCATTTTCGCCCTCTTCAAGGCGTATTGCGTAGCTCATCCAGTCCTTTTCGCCCGAAAAATATTTTACGGGCGTGCCGTTTAAGCTCACCACCAGCAGGTCGCAATAAGTCTCTGTCGAGGTTCTCAGGCTGAACGAGAACACGTCTCCCGCCTTTGCGTCTGCGTATACCAGCAGCTCGGCTTTGGTGTCGTCCTTGCCGGCGTTTGAGGAAACG
Organism: Clostridia bacterium; assembly: GCA_017412445.1. GTDB lineage: Bacteria > Bacillota > Clostridia > Christensenellales > Aristaeellaceae > RUG14130. The sequence continues at coordinate 3,113 of JAFPYA010000356.1, read as the reverse complement.
ACGCAGTTTTTGCCGTCGTCATTCGCGGGCACGAAGGGCCAGGCGTATTCGTCCTTTGAGCTTTCCACGTCGAGCCCCAGTATCCCGGCCAGCAGTTCCTCGCTGCCGCCTTCCACATTGGGCTTCTCCTTTGCAAAGCCGTCAAGCACAGTTGTTTCGGTGTAAGCGTCGCTTATGAGCAAATCAAACGTCGCGGTGAAGGGAACGGCGCTCGACTGCGCGCCCACCTCGATCAGCACCACGTTTCCGAACCTGTCCACCATTACGGTTGTGGGTATGCCCTTGTCCACGAACTTCTCGTACAGACCCGTATTCCAGCCGTTGGCTACAGGGAAGGTCAGGCCGTGAGAGGCGGCATATTCGCTCAGTATCCCGTCGCTGTCCTCAGGCTCGACCGACAGGGCAATAATTGCCACGTCGTCTTTGTAAGCCTCGTAGGCTTCCTCGATGTAGGGAAACTCCATTTCGCAGGGGCCGCACCAGGTCGCCCAGAGGTTCACCATCACAGCCTTATGGGTTTTGAGCGCATCCTTCAACGCAAACGTCTCGCCGTCAATGGTTGTCACGGTAAAATCCGGCATGGTGTTGCCCAGATAACCCTCAGGCGCCGCCAATGTATCGGCAGAAGCACACATAGCCAGCAGCACGAGCGCCAGCAATAGCGTAATTATTTTTTTCATGCTTGTTACTCCTTTCAAGTCTCCGTTTGAATTATACGTTTGAGGCGCTTCACCTGTCAACAATCCGCAGCGTTATTTTGCAAAGACGCACGCAAAAAAGCGCCGCCGCGAAAGTATTGTTCCTTCGCGGCGGGCTTTGAACAGGCTTAGCTTATTTTATTTCCAGCGCGGCCATTCTTGCCAGCGCCTCTTCGCGGCGCCTGGCCACTATAGGCAATTCCACGAAGGGCACTACGTGGGATACGCAGTCCTTCGGCTCAACGCGCGCGTCGCCGTTGTCTATGTCTATCATCATGTAGCGGTTGTTGCCCATGCCCAGTTCCTTCATGTAGGACAGCTGGCGGTGGCCGTGGCGGCTCTCTATGCGCTCGCGCAGGGCAGCGCCGTCCTCGGTTCCGAGGGCGTAAACCAGATCCATGCAGGCGTTGTCGGCGGCCAGTATGTCGGTTGAAGCCACTATGCCTATGTTCGGCGTTACCACCTTTTCAGCGGCGCAGCCCGCGCAGTCGCAGTCCACGGACATATTGCGCATCACGTCAACATAGGCTATGTGGCGGCCGAAATAATCGATGGTGGCCTTGGTGGACTCGCTTATGCGCTCCATGAGCTCTTCCATGGCGATGGACCACATGTTGTCGCTGCCCTCGGCCTGATGTATCATCTTTTTGCCAATTTTGCCGTCCGCGCAGCCTATGCCTATGTTTTTGTTGCTGCCGCCGAAGCCGCCCATGGTGTGGCCCTTGAAATGGGTCAGCACGAGCAGCGAATCGTATGAGGGCAGCGAGGCGCCTACGCTCATCTCGGTGAACCACTTGCCGCCCTTGATCGGCAGCATGGTGGTGCCGTGCTCGTCCGTGATGTCTACGGGGCAGAACGTCCAGCCGTTCACCTTCAGCGTCTCGCGGTGCTTTTCGGTGGTGTCGCGGTCGCCCTCGTAGAAGGTGTTGGTTTCAACTATGGTGGCTTCGGGAAAATCATGCTTTATCAGCTGCTCCACCCACTCGTGCGGCAGTATGTTGGGGCCGTACTGTTCACCGGTGTGAAGCTTTATCGCCACCTTGCCCGTGATTTCGCCGCTTACGCGTGCGACTATCTTTCTCAGACCCTCGGCAGACAGGTCGCGGGTGAAGTAGACTATGGATTCGTTGCCTTTGCGCTCGCTGTAGGGTACATAGTTTTCTCCGCCGCTGCCGGGAAGCTTGGGTGTGTTCATGCTAAAGTCCTCCTTGTGTTGATCTGTGCGCATCGCATAGGTCACTCGCCGTTGCGGGTGTAGTTCAGGCTTATGCCGTTTTTGGTAAGCGTGAGCGTATCGCCGTCGAGCTTATAGGTGTAGGTGTTTTTGCCGTCAAGCGTAAGCTTGCCGCCTTCTGTCTTATATGTGCCCGTGTCGGTGCCAAGCACTGATGTGGACGTGTATGTGCCGTCCTTGTTGAACTCCATAGTGAGCCCGAGGTCGGCGATGCGCGTGGTCACAAGCGTGCACGTCCAGCTGCCCACTATTCCGCTGCCGCCGCAGGCGGTAAGCAGCGTGAGCGCAAGGGCAAACAGCAGGCCGATTGCCAGAAGCTTTTTCATGTGTTTCCCCCTCCCGTGTGGATGGGCGGCCGGGCGGCTCAGATCAGATCTCGCAGCTGAAGCCGTGGCCTTCCTCGGCGGATTTGAACAGCAAGTCAATTACCTTCATTACCCTGAGCGTCTCGGCGGGCTTAACTATCAGCTCGGCCTTGCCGTCGAGAACGTCGATAATGTTGTTGTAATAGTCGCTCCAGTCGCCGGTCACGGCGGGCAGTGGCAGCTGGTTCATGGTGTAAGCGGGGCGGGGCGCCATGGTACGGGTGGGGCCCGCGGCGGTGTAGACGATATCCTCGTCCCAGGCCATCTTGTCCGCGTCGGGCTTGAGCTGCCACAGTTCGCCGTTGCAGTCCCAGTCCTTAATCATTATGGTGCCGCCGGTGCCCTGCACGTGCCAGCGATAGGTGTTTATCAGGCACATGGTGGTCATTTCGAGAACCGCGCTCATGCCGTCCTCAAACAGCAGGGCGAGCTTTATGTTGTCGTCCACTTCGTCCGAGAAGACCTTGAGCAGGTGCGCGTCTACCTTTACTACCTTGGAGGGGTCGAGCTGCATGACCTGATCCAGCAGGTGAATGCCCCAGTCGAGCAGCATGCCGCCGCCGTTGAGCTTGTGGCCGCGCCAGCCCTGAAGGGAGCCTCTTGAGCCCTGCACCTTGTTTTCAAGCAGCTTGAGCTCGCCCAGCAGCCCCTGCTTTTTGGCCTCCTTAACGATAAGGAAGTCCTTGTCCCAGCGGCGGTTCTGGTGCACGCTGAAGAGCTTGCCGGTTTCCTTCTGAACGGCGATTATCTCCTCGAGCTCGGCGCTGTTGAGCGTGACGGGCTTTTCGCACACCACGTTCTTGCCCGCGCGCAGGC
>JAFPYA010000355.1 GCA_017412445.1 Clostridia bacterium | reverse complement strand
TTTGACGACCTTGACGAAAACGATATTGCACAGTGCTGCAATGAAGCATATATGTATCATTTTGATACGCCTGAGGTAGCGCCTGTTGTAAAAGCCGGAGAAGGCTTTATAGTTGAACTGTTTCACGGCGAAACCTGCGCGTTTAAGGACGTAGCCCTGTCTATACTGCCAAGGCTCCTCGTAAAGTCCAAATCTTCACTGGGCATAGGCGAAAAGATAATGATACTTACCGCCACGAGCGGCGACACAGGGTCCGCGGCGATGAACGGCTTCAGAAACGTCAGCGGCACAGGCATAATAACCTTCTTCCCTTACGGCGGTGTCAGCCCCCTGCAGCGCAGACAAATGGTCTGCATGGAAGGCTCAAACCTCAGGGCCTGCGCTGTAAAAGGCAATTTTGATGATTGTCAGAGTGCCGTTAAAAAGGCGTTTGGCGAACTGCCAAAGCTGAAAGGCGTAAGCTTTTCCAGTGCGAACTCCATAAATATCGCAAGGCTTGTACCGCAGATAAGCTATTATTTTTCCACATACCTGAATCTTCTCAATAAAGGTGAGCTTAATGAAGACGAAAAGCTCAGCTTCGTTGTGCCGACGGGCAATTTCGGCGATATTTTAGCTGGCTATTACGCAAAGCGCATGGGTCTTCCTGTTGGCAAACTGATTTGCGCGTCAAACGCGAACGATGTTTTGACAGAATTCCTAACTACAGGCGTATACAACAAGAACAGGCCGTTTTTGAAGACCTACTCCCCCTCCATGGATATTCTGATTTCCAGCAATCTGGAAAGACTGTTATATCATGCTCAAAGCGAAGACAGTGAGCTCGTGCGCGTCGAGATGGACAAGCTCAAAACAGAAGGCTTATATGCTGTTGACGCTCAAACGCTCGGAACCGTCAAAGATGACTTCGACGCCTTCAGTTTCGGCGACGACGATATAATCTCTGCTATAAGGAGTTTTTATACTGATTTTGGCTATCTGGCTGATCCGCACACAGCCGTAGGCCTCGCCGCGATGAATACGTATAAGGCCAATCATTCCAAAGAAAAATGCGCTGTGCTGGCTACTGCCTCGCCCTTCAAGTTTGCGTCTTGTATCGCTAAGGCACTTGAGATACGAGAAAGCGAAAACGTATTCGATACGCTGCATGAAATCACCGACAAAACCGGTTTTCAAGCTCCAAAATACCTTTCGGAGCTTGAAACCAAGCCTGAGCTCTATACGGATGTAATTGAAAAAAACAGCATAATCGACTACGTGCTCAGCACTTATAGTGCACAGATATGAGTATGAAAAAGTTTTTGTACGTAGATAATTCGGTGTTGCCGGATTACTTTCTTAAAGTGCTCAACGCCAGAAAGCTGCTTGAAAGCGGCAGCGTAAAGAGCGTAACGAAGGCTGCCGAGATGAACGGCATTTCGCGCAGCACATACTATAAATATAAGGATTGCGTGTTTGATGAGCAGATGATGCCATCTGCCAAGTGCGCTACTTTCATGCTGACGCTCACCCACGAGACGGGTGTGCTCTCAAATGTACTCAGCCTGTTTTCATCGCTCGGCATGAGCATACTGACCATTTCACAAAGCCTCCCGGTTAACGGATCGGCAAGCGTAATGCTCTCGGCAGACATCAGCAAGGCCGAATGTGATGCCGAACAGGTGTTAGAGCGCGCAAAAAGGATATCTGGACTCGAGCAGATTTTGCTGCTCACGATGAGCTGAGGAGCATATATGTTTACTCTTATATACAATCCTGTTTCTGGTAACGGAAAGGTACAGAAGCTGCTGCCTCAAGTGACCAAAGAGCTGAACGCCAGAAAAATCACGTTTGAAACGCTCGAAACAACCGACTCGCCGAGTCCGGAATATTACGCTGTCGTCCCCTGTTCAAAATCTGATACGGTCTGCATTGCAGGCGGAGACGGAACAGTGCTTGAAGTGCTTAATTATCTGCCTAAGAAAGATGCGCGTCTCATAATAGTGCCCTGCGGCACGGGCAACGATTTCGTCAAATGTGTTCGTCTGCCTAAAAACCCTATAAAAGCTCTGATAAAGCAGCTGGATTCAGACTATTCCTTTATAGATTACGCTTATGCGAACGACGAGTGCTTTCTGAATGTATTTGGCATAGGCTTTGACGTCGAAGTGCTCAAGGAGCTTTATTCCTACAAAAGCAAGTATGTCGGTCTCAGGGCTTATCTTAAGGCGTTAGTGAAGGCTATTGGCGAATACAAGCCCACTACCTGTTTAGTCAGCGTCGACGACGATGAACCTGTTCAAAAGACGGTAAGCATTCTGTCTGTGGGCAACGGCCAATACATCGGCGGAGGTATGAAGGCTGTCCCCTATGCTTCCCCATCTGACGGGTACTTTGATGTGGTTGAGGTAAAACCCGTCAAAAAATCACACCTTCTTATGCTGTTGCCTGCTTTTGTTTTCGGGCTGCACATAAAGGTGGGCCTCGGTAAAACCTATCGCTGCAAAAGAATAGTGCTTTGCAGAAAAGGCCTAAGCTATCAAATTGACGGCGAAGTACGCTCTGCAGACAGGATTGAAATAAAGATTGTCGAAAAACAATTACAATTCTATTGTCAATAGGCGTAAACCTTTTCGGCCTGCGTTTTCTCGACCAGCATCAGCGAGGCGTTTATCGTCGCAACCACATCAGTGTCAAACATATTGATTGAGCCATGAGGCGCGTTTAAAAGGGTCTCTACGGCGTACTGATATGCCTTTACCTTATAGCTGATTTTGGTACTACGCTCGTGAATGTCCGTTTCGGTCACGCTGATCATCGAGATTTCGTCTGTCAGGCTGTTGGCGAGGCTGAGCAGTATGCCGCTTAGCTCCTCATTATATTTCGTGTAGAAAATATTAGCGGCTGCGCCCTCATCTATAGCTTCGTTAACTATGGGCTTAAACAGTTCAATGGCAGCCAGCTTCATGTGATCGCGCAGCATAACTGCTCCGTCCATATAGCCGACCTTGAGCATTATAGCGATGAAAT
>JAFPYA010000031.1 GCA_017412445.1 Clostridia bacterium | reverse complement strand
TCCATAACGGTGATGTTTGCTACCAGCGACGTGTCCTTGAGCATGCTTATGAGGGAGTTGCTGAGGGGCGGGAAGGCGGTTCTGAGCGCCTGAGGCACCACCACGCGCGACATTATCTGGGTATAGCTCATGCCCACGCAGTAGCCCGCCTCAATCTGGCCGGTGGGCACCGCCTCGAGGGAGGCGCGTATGGTCTCGGCGCAGTATGCGCCCTCGTTGAGCGCCAGGGCGATTATTGCGGTGGGCAGGGGGTCTATGTATATGCCGATGTTGGGCAAAAAGTAAAACAGCACGTACAATTGTACAAGCAGCGGCGTGCCGCGGATTATCCATATGTAAAAGCGCGCCAGCTGCTTTAAGCCGCCCACGTTTGCAAACTGCACCATGGCGGTCAAAACGGCTATTACCAGACCCAGCGAAAAGGAGATCACCGTAAGCGGCAGCGTGATTACGAGCCCCTTTACGAACAATTCTCCGAAATTGTCCACCATTACCGACCAGAAATCGTTCATTCCAAAAAGCCTTTCGTGACATATAAAAGCATTATAACATCCCGAATGCTAAGATTCAAGGAATATAGGGCGCATCTTTGCCTTAAAAAAATCTTAAAAGACGCTTCCAATCCGCACTGAATTGTGGTATACTGAACACAAAAATGACGGAGTTTATTATGAAACGTTTGTTTTGCGCGCTTCTTGCGCTTGTGCTGTGCATGGGCTTTGCCAGCGGCGAAGAGCTTACAAAGGAGTTTACCACCCAATACTTCACCATGCGCCTGCCCGGCGACTGGTTCATTTCGTTTGACAACCTCGAGGAAAGCGAGGACAGCTGGGATCTGGGCTACATGTACAGATACGGCGACGTGACGCTGTGCATGTACGCGACGCTGGACTATTACTCCTCCTGGTACGACGTAAGCCTTTGGCGCGGCAACGAAAAGGACATGACGGAGTACACAGCGAGCCTGCTTAAGCAGTTCGAGGATATGTCCCCGCGCCTGATCGAAACGGTGACCGTGGGCAGGATTCCCTTCGTAATCATAGAAATCACCTTTGAGGACGGTGACAGGGGCTACTACGCCGAGACCATGACCAACGGCTACTGCGTGGGGCTGACGCTTTACGCCGTAAGCGCCAAAACCTACAAGGGTGTGGACGTGGATCACGACACATACGAATTGTTCGTCAGAATATTGAACAGCTTTAAACCCATCATTTGACGCTATTTGATATTCTGCGGATCCTGCCGCGCAAAGACGCGCAGGTTTATATACAAAGCCGCCTCGCTTTTTATGGAGGCGGCAATTTTTATCGCTCGAAATGACCAAAAAATCCGTTTTGAACGGAAGGTCGATCCGATCAGGCGCGAAGGCGAAAGGGCTTTTATTCTTCTTCCTGTGGCTTTACCTTGTGGTTTACTTCCTTGATTCTGCAGCCGGGGAGGGTGCTGTCGTAGAGGCAGGCGTCGGCGTGGTCGCAGTATTCGCAGGGGGAGATGCCGTCCTTTATGGGCTTTGGCGCGGTTTCGCCTGATTTTATGCGCCCCATGCACTCGCTTACCGCTTTAACGGCGGCGTCGATAACCTCCTGCAATTCGCCTGCGCTCACCACGGCCATGGTGTCGTTTGTGTCCTTGGCGCGGCGCTTGCCCTCAAGGGACATAGCGCGCATTACTTCCTTGTCGTCAAGTATCATGCCGTCCGGCTTCAGCCCTTTTGCAAGCGCCTGCTCGGGATCCTTTGCTTCGTTAAGATCCACCAGCACCTCCCTTATGGGCTGGTAGAGGCCGCCCGCGCTTTCCATGTCAGAAAGTCCCTGCTGCGCGGCCTTTATATACAGGGGCAATTGTAATTGCAGACCCATCTCCACCGAGGCGAGCTTTACCTGCTTTTCGCTCATTTTGTTGTCGACTATCATGAAATATTTTGTGCCGTCCTGCGCGGTGTAGGCGTCTATGCGGTCTATGCGCCCGGAGAACACGGTGTTTTCGCCGTCGTCTGTCTGAATGTTCAGCGCGGGCAGCTTCATTGTGGCGCGCCTGTCGTACATTCCAAAGGGCACCTCGGCCGCCATGGGCAGAAAGTGCGCGGGCTTTCTGAATTCGCGCATGAGGCCGCCCACCGAGGTTCTGACCGAGTGGATGATGCCCGCACCCTGATACTTGTGCGCCGTGTCAGAGCGCAGCACGCCGCCCTCCCAGCGCCTGACCTGCTCTTTCAGCACGCGGTTCATAAGCTCGGTTTCCTCCCTTTCGCTGAGGAGCGGCCAGCTGTCAAGCCCCATGGCCTCGTCCAGAAACGCCTTTATCACGTCGTGGTTGAACGTGCCCTGCTCGTTTCTTTCGTATGTGAAGTCCTCCGTGGGAAAGAGCCTCAGGCCGTAATTAAGCAGATGCTTTCTGGGGCAGGCGGCGAAGGTCTCCACCCTCGAAATCGTCATGCCGCGCACGGCGTAGAGCGCGTCCGCCTGAGAGCGGGTGAGACCCTGAGAGGCCATAGTGACGTTCAGGCCGCCCAGCACGCCCGCGGCGCGGTCGCGCCATACGGGGGAAGCGTACAGCGCGCTCAGCGCCCTTCGCCAGAGCGCGTCCGCTTCGTCCTCGCCCCGCAAAAAGCCCGCGTTGCCGTTTCGCGCGTCCCTGAGCTTCAGCGCCACTTCTTCAAGCGCAAACGCGGGCGCGAAGGGCTTTAAGCCCTCGTCCTTCTCCGCGCCGCCCAGTGCGTTTTCGGGCTTATGCGCCTTTATAACCTCGTATATGCGCCTGAACGCCGTAGAGGGCGTGAGCACGCCGCCGCCGGACTTTGCGCCCGAGGCCGACAGCACCAGCCTCTCGCGCGCCAGCGACACCGCCTGATACACGTCCTGCTTCTGCCTCGCCGCCAGTTCTGCCGGGGTCTGGCCTATAGAGCCAAGGGGCAGAGCGCTCAGCGCGCCGCCATTTAAGCGCGTCTCCTCGCCCAGCTCCTCTATGCACCTTTCGAGCTTTCTCAGTTCGTTGTCGCTCAGTATCCCAGAGCTGCCCGAGACCTCGCCCTCCTGCATACCCATCACTATCATGCGCCTTACGCCCGCTGAGAACAGCATCTGCGGCGGGGCGACGGTTACGGCCCTTGAGAGCTGGGGCAGCGACTTTATGAGCCTCGCGCTCAGCGACGCCTCGAGCATCGAGGTGAGCTCCCTGAGCGGCAGGTGGGCGTCGCCTATGAAGGAGGCCAGCGAATCCAGCATGTCGTTCACCGCGCTCCACACCTGACGGTTCACGTCTATATTCGCGTCGTCGCCGCGGCGGACGTATTCCTCCTCTTTGGCCAGCAGCTTTTGGTAAACGCCCTCGTTTATTACATATTCGTACAGCGCCTGCGCCGCCTCGCGCCCGCCGCAGTCGCGCCTGCCGAGCGTCCTTTTGAGCGCGCTTATCGGCTCTGTGAAGGCGCGGCGCATCTCCTCCAGCGCGCTCACCTTTTCGGCCCCGGCCTCGTCCTCGGGCAGGCGGAAGGGCTTAAGCCAGCGGAAGCGGTGTATGCCGTGGGCGCGGGCGTAGTTTTCCATGTCCATCACGGCCCTGCCGTCAAGCTGAGTAAAGCCCGTCTTCATCATGCGAAGCACGTCAGCCTGGCAGAAATTGAGCCTCAGCACCCGAAGCAGCGACATAAAGTACTGCGCGTAGCCGTTCAAAAGAATAGGTCGGTCGCGCTTGGCGTTGAATGGTATGCCCGCCTCCGAGAGGGTGAGGGGCAAAAGCGAGGGCAGCGTGTCGTTTTCGCATATCGCCACGGCCATGTCCTCCCACGGCACGCCCTCGTTGTGCCAGTCTATCAGCGTCTGGCAGGCGTAGAGGCACTCCTGATAGTTGTTCTTTGCGTAATACGCCTTTACCGAGCTCATGTCCGGCACGCTCTGCTTTGAAAGCGTCTGCTTTGCCGCGCTCTGCCTGTCCGCGTTTTTGCCGTCAAAGGGGCCGAAGGCGTATATGCTCTTTTCCACGTAGGCGATGCCCGGCTCCATGGGCGGCAGGAAGGTCTCGGTCCTTATTTCGGGCGCGGGCAGCCTGCGCTTTTCGAGGTGGCGCCTGAGAAGCGCGACCGAGTCGCTCGCCCCGCGGAATATGTCCCTGTCAGGGCCTAAATCGTCGCACACGAGGCCTATCACTATCTCCTTCGCCTCGCCTGTTGCCGCCTCTATAAGACCTAAAAGGTCGTGATTTATGTAATCATAGCCGTAAATCAGCAATTGCGCGTCCTTCACAAGCCCGCTTTGCTTAAGGCGGTTCAGCGCGCCTTGCCACCTGCTCACGTTGTCCTCAAAGCCGCGCTCAAGTATTTCGCTGTAGCCGTCCCAGATCAGCGCCACGTCGCTGAGCTTGTCGTTTGTGCGCCTTGAGCCCATGTCAAAGCCGCGCAGCAGCTGCGCGCTCAGCCGCGCCCGCGCAAAATCGCCTATCTGCACGGCCAGCTTGTGCGCAAGCGAGGGCTGACCCACGGACCCGCCGTAATACTTAAGCCTGTCCCTGTTTTTGTTCAGCAGCCCCGCCATTATCATGTTCTGCCCGTCGGCGGAGATGGGCTTTTTGCTGCCCCGCCCGGTCAGCTCGCGTATGTCCCTCACGAAGGAGGAGGGCGAATACACGTTTATGTCAAAAATGCCCCTGTCGCGGCTGCGGTCCACTATCTGGGTTTCGCACGCCAAAGTGAAGCTCTCGGGCACAAGCACCACTGGCTTGTCCGCCCGGTCAAATTCCTTCAGCAGCCCCGGTATCAGCCCCGGCGCGCGCGACAGCACAATACGTATCTGGGTCATATTTCCTCCGAAAGGGTACGCTCAAAATGAATCGCAGATTCATTTTGAGCGGTGGGTTATGCCGTTTGGAATGTATTTTATTTGAAACGGCAGAGTTTTGAGGGTTGTGCAACAGGTTTACGGTTTTTTCTGAAATCTCTGCCGAGATTTCCGGGCGAAAAAACCGCAATGAAGCGATTGTTTGCTCCGGTCGTCTTCGCTCCCTTCGCAAAAATCGTCCTCGGGGCGGCGAAGCTGCCCCTTCGGATTTTATTTGGAGGGGCTGCGGCCCCACCAAGCCACCCTCAGGCTTTTTATGATTGCTGAAAGCTGTGTTCAGTATACACTAAGCCGCGCTCAAAAGCAATACGCGGCGGACGAAAACGGCGGTTATTCGGGGCGCTGACAGCTTTCCCGGGTCAAATCGACGTTCAAAAGCGGCGGCGGGGGCGCGGGGCGGTATTTTTCGCTTTCGATGAGCTCGCTGAAGGCGCGGGTTTGTGTGTAGGGCTCAAGCGCTCCCTGCTCAAAAAGCTTTGTCTTTTTTCCGCACACCTCGCAATAGCGGTCGCCCTTTTTGCACGCGTGCTCCCCGCAGGTGTTTATAATGCTATCGGGCAGGGCTTTTTCGCTGTCGGGATCGCCGTAAGCTGCCCTCTTCGTGCGGCACCTGTCCTTTAGCCACAGGCCTTCTGTCGGGCCGTGCCGCGCGCCGAAGAGCGTAAGCACCCCGCAGTGCGGACAGTATATGTCCGTCGGCCTGCAAAAATGCGTGCCCGATACCACTTTCATGCCGCTTCGTATGAAGTCGCCGGGCGTATGGTGGGCGTTTTCGCAGGGGTTGACGAGGGGCGCTCCGCACACGCCGCAATAGCTCGCCTCGTCGGAGAAGTCATCGCTTCCGCACACGGAACAGAATTCAAAGCGCCCCGTGTCTCGTAAGCCCATCACCCCGCGGGCGAAGCGCCCGGGGTCGCTGTATACGTAGTCGCCGCCCTTGCCGCAGCCCGGGCAGTACAGGTATGCGCTGCGCCGCTTTGTGCCGCACACCCAGCAGTGCCAGTCCGCCCTGTGGGGCAGGCTCTGGGCGTAGTCGAACAGCGCCCTGTCCGCGCTTTTCCACATTTCCAGTTCGCCCGCAAGCGCTCTTATGCGCCTTTCAGCGGCCGAGACGCTTATGCCGAACGCGGTTGAAATTAGCGGCACGGCCCTTGGCGTCTGTCCCAGATTATTGAGGAGAGGCGCGTCCGGGCATGTAAAGGCGACCTGTCCGTTTTTCAGCGTAAAGCCGTGCAGACTGAGCAGCCTTTCCACTGCCGGCGCGGGCGCAAGCACGCTCGCGGCAAACTCGTCCGCCTCGTTGTCGGCGCGCCTGTCGGGGCAGCGCGCGCCCTCTGCGCCGCAGGCTTCGCTATTTTCAGGCGAATGGTGCTTAAGCAGCACGTGACCCAGTTCGTGCATCAGCGTAAAGCGCTTTCGCGCCTTATCCGCCCTGTCCTCGTAATAGATTTGCCAGATGCAGTCGTCAAAAGTGCCTATGTCGCCTTCGGCGGGATAGGACGCCGCGCTTGCGTCCGCCCTGCCGCAGGTCACCGCGCGATTGATTTGCAGGCAGAAGCCGTCGGGGCTTTTGCTTTTTGCCCAGGCAAGCGCGTCCTGATTCAGGCGGCTGTAGGGCATAAGAAACACGCGCCTGCTGAAGGCCGACAGCAGCCGCCCCTCGTCCACGGGATAATTCGGCACGCGCGCCGCATACAAAAGCCGCGCCGCGGTCAGCACCGCCGCGCGCAGCCTTGAAATGGAGATGTCACTTTCTTTCATCAAGATAGTCGCCGTTTTCGTCGAGGTCGTCGCTGTAGACGTTTGTGAAGGCGTCCTTAAAGCTGCTTTTGAGCATTTCGAGCATGCGGCGGCGCTGATCGGCGTCCATGCGCCTTGCCGCGCGCGCTATGATGCGTATGTCCTCGTCCTTTACGCCCGCGCCGTTCAGCGACTGCAAAAACAGCTTGTCCAGATGCAGCGCGTCGCCTATGGCGTTGAGCGTTTCGGGATCGACCACGCTGAACAGACCCTTCTCTATCCTGTCAATGGTGGAGTGGTGCACCCCGGTCCTGGCCGCCAAATCCCTTAAGCTCAGGCCGCACTGCCTGCGCTTGGAGCGTATAATGTCGCCCAGACTCTCCGAGTAATCTATAGGCATACGCTTCACTCCTTTCCCACCCTGATTATACCACTTATCCGCAAATAATACAATTAATTTCGCAATTTATTAAAACAACACGCAAATAAAATTCATTTTTGTCGCAAAAAAGAGACAAAACTTACGCGACACAGAACAAAGCGCCGCTCAGATGAACGGCGCTTTGGAATAAAGGATGTTATGTTTTTTTCGGGAGGGTTTATTCGGCCGCGCCCATGTAGATCCAGGCGGAGGCGCCGTTGTAGCTCACGACTGCCCATTCGCCGTCGGAGAACATCACTGGGAACAGCGTGTATTCGTCCACTGTCTCGAAGGTGAAGGCGTTCAGATCGTTCCAGGCGTAGAGCGTGGTCGCCTCCTGAGTCATCAGGTACGCGGGGTTGATAAGCAGCGTGTTGGTCTTTACGTAGCCCGCGGGAGCGCCGTCTACGTCGTCGGAGAGCACGCACTTTGCCCAGTCCTCTTCGATGTCCATCAGTATGATGTGCCTGCCGGCGGGAAGGGTCATAACGGTTTTTGAGGCCTCGTCGGCTTTTTCGTATACGGGCATGTCATTTTGCAAAACTATGGCACCAAGACCGATCTGGCCTTCGCCCTCAGGGGCGAAAATCTGGGGCTGAGCGAGGGCAACGCCAAGTGCGAGCACGAGCGCGAGGGCGAGAGTCAAGCTTATAATCCTTTTCATATCTGTAATCTCCTTATTGCTGTTGAATTATTATCTGTGTTTCAGGGCTCAGTTCATGTGAATCCAGCCGGCCGCGCCGCGCAGGCTCACCACGATCCAGTCGCCCTCGATCTTGAGCACCGGAGCGGTCACGCCCTTGTCCAGCAGCGCTACCTTGGGCGCGGTGAGGCTGTTCCAGGCGTACACGGGGGTTTTGGCGTCGGTCTTGAACCAGTAGGGGTCGATGACGATGTAATCGGAGTTTACCCAGCCGCTCTGGGAGTCAATGCTGTCGGAAAGCACCACCCTCGCCCAGCCGGTCACTTCTTCGGTCACCATCACGCGGCTGCCGTAGGGCAGGGTGGTCACGACCTTGGCGGAGAAGGAGTGCTGCTGGCGGACGGTGAGTTCCTCACAGAGCACCACCGCGGTGTAGCCTATCTGACCCTGGCCGTATGGGGCGCTGAGCTGCGCCTGAGCGGCAAAAACGCCGGCGAAAGTGAAGAGTATTGCAACCAGTGTTACGATGCTGACGAACTTTTTCATAATCTATAATCTCCTTTTATTGCAATCATTTTTCAGACGCGCTCCATGCGGTTTTTGTTCCGTCCGGGAAGCTTTTTTCTTCCCGCGGCGCCCCGCGCTTCATTGCGCTTGCATGTATTTATACGCGCCCAAGGCCCGGGTGGCAGCTCAAAGCGGGATTTTATGGAAAAATATTTTGCCTTGGCGCGCCCGCCCTGCGCGGCGCGTTTTATCACGCGTTTTAAACCGGTCGGAGCAAAATATATACGATTATTTGCGCTTTAATTAACAAAACCTTGACAAGTGTTGAGCAGTGTGGTAAGATTGGATCACGATTGTTGACATTACCTATTAATAAAGGACCTTTAGGAGGTGCAATATGAACACGCGTAAGATCCTGGCTTTGGCGCTTGCGCTGATGATGCTTCTGAGCGTCTGCCAGAGCGCTTTTGGCACGTCGGCTGCGGGCGGAGATCACATCCACAAATGGACATACGACCCCATACTTCCGCCCATATGCATGGAGCCGGGCTACGGCGAGCGCTCGTGTGAGGAGTGCTGGACGTCGGAGAGGTACGAAATCCCCGCGCTGGGACATTCGTATACCGACCCGTGGAAGACCATAAAGGAGCCCACCTGCACAGAGACGGGCACCGAGATGAACACCTGCAAGCGCATAAATCAGCGCACGGGCGAACCCTGCGGCTACCAGTGGTGGCGCGAAATGCCCGCGCTGGGTCACGACTGGAGCGAATGGTACGTGGCCAAGGAGCCCACGCCCGAGGAGGATGGCTACGAGGAGCGCGTATGCAATCGCTGCGGCATCACCGAGCAGCGTCCGCTCACAATGGACGACGTGGATAAGGAGGATTACGCGCTGCACCTTGAGGCCTACCTCGTTAATGAGCAAAGCGTTTACAAAGAGGGCGACACCGTTCAGATAGGCGCGACCGCCACCAACACGGGCAAAAACACCGTGTACCTGATGTATTTTTACTGGTACAGGCCGAACGGCAGCAACTTCTCCTTCAGCGAGTACTCTCCCATGTTTGCTCTGGCACCGGGCGAGAGCGTAACATCTTCCGAAACCTTCGATACCACGCTCACCAAGGAGGACATAGATAACTACAGCCCCTCATACAATTGCGAGATCATAGCCTACGCGTGGCAGACGAGCGAGCCGTACGTGGGCGAAAGCGTGGCCTCCAACAGGGTGACCGTAAAGGCCAACCTTGCCGAGGACGGCGGCGAGTATCTGAACGTGGTAAAGACCCTCGACACCGAGATCCCGCCGGACGGATACTTCATGGTCGACGACGAGGTCACCTACACCATCACCGTCACCAACAACTACGGCGGCACGGTGTACGACGTGGACATCTTCGACCTGCCCTATGACTCGGAAGGCGCGATGGAGCACATAGCCAACTTCCCCTCGCTCGAGGACGGCGACAGCGTGAGCGTACAGTACACCCACACGATAGACGAGCTTGACCTCCTCAACGGCGAGTACGTAAACGGCGCTGCGGCCAGCGCGACCTATACGCCCAATCCCGAAGAGGAAGAGGGCGACAGGGGGCTCATTTACGCCGAACCCGTCACCGTCAGCGTCTTCGAGGAGATCGGCGACATGGAGATGATCGTCGAAAAGAAGGATGTCGGCATGCCATTAAACGGCGTGTACTATCAGGAGGGCGAGGAGATAGTCTACCTTATAGACGTGTGGAACCTGCAGAGCGAGGAATACCATAACGTAAGCGTCTACGACCGCCTGGGCGAGGGCGGCGATCGGGAGTTTGTGGATTACGTGGACACCTTCCCTGCGCACGGCCACAAGTCTTACAACTACAGGCACACCGTCACCGCCGAGGACTGCGAGCGGGGCTACGTGTATAACACGGCGATAATTACCTGGAGCGACGGAGAAGAGGACGACGACGGCCAGCTCGTATTGCACGAATACGAGTCCTACGAGGTCATCTCCGACTGCCGCGGCGGCGAGATTTGGCTCAGGAAGGAAGCCGACAAGAGCTACTATAAAGAGGGCGACATAATCAACTACACGGTCACCTGGGGCACCACCATGGACCTCGAGACCGTGACTGTGTACGACCCCTATACGCCCGGAAACCATACGGCTACATGGGAAAAGGCGACCTCAGGCGATCTCAGCGCCGATACTCACACACTGTCCTACGCTTATATGGTCACCCACGAGGACGCCGTGAACGGCTGGGTGATCAACGAAGCCTTCCTCAACGCCACCGACACCGAAGGCCGCGGTTACAGTTACGAGGAGGAGCTTGTTTTAGAAGTGGGCTTTGACGACGATGAAAACACTGATACCGTGACGATCGAAAAATCAGTGATGAACACACCCGAAAACGGAGCCTATTTCGTCAAGGGCGAAGTAATCTATTTCAAGATCGTCGTGACCAACACAGGCAAATACGAGCTTAAGGACGTAAGTGTCACCGATCCGCTCAAGGGCAATTCTGAGGACAGCGTGGTCGACATCATACCCGTTCTCGAGCCCGGTGAAACGCGCACGTATACCGTGTGGTACGTCGTAACGGAAGAAGACGTCTGCGCGGGCTGCGTGGTCAATACCGCAACGATCCGTTACCTGGACGAAGATGACGACCTGTGGCACACGCGTACCGCCACGGCCACCGCGATCACGGGCGGAAATCCCGTGCCCACACGGCTCAACTTCAGCCTCTGTAAGAGTGAGACGAGCGTGCCTGCGAACGGCTCATACTATGTGGAAGGAGAAACGGTCTATTACGCTATCAGCTTCGTGAACGCCTCTGATGTGCCGGTTACGCACGTGGATATTTACGACGACGGCCAACTGATAGCGAGCTTCGACGACGTGGAGCCCCATACGTCTACACCCGCCGTGACTTATCAGTACACCGTGACCAAGGAGGACGCGGAGCTGTCCGGCTACGTCAGAAATATCGCAGACGCCGGGGTCTACGTGAGCGTGGTCAACGATATGATCAGTGTCATATCAAACGAGGTCATAGTTCCCTGCGGCGTGCCCGAAGACGATGATGAGGAAGAAAGGCCGCAGATCGCCATAACCAAGTCCGTGCTCAATCCTCCCGCAAACGGCATGTTCTACGTACCCGGAGAGCCCATAAATTACGCTATCACCGTCTCGAACCTGACGGACCGCGAAATCGTGGGCGATCTGTACGATAACCTGAACGGCGACGGCAAGCCGCTGTACGGCAAGGGCGATATGGTGCTTGCGCCCCACGCGAGCGTGACCGTATACTTCACCTACGTGCCGGACGACTACGACGCCGGCGTGGGCACGCTGACCAATTACGCGGACAGCTATTACAGCTTCAGCAGCGATGCGCCGACCCCCGAATATGCGATCTCCAACTTAGTAACGGTGGACGTGGGCAGAGGCGTGTTCGATCCCGATGAAGCACCCGTGCTCAGCAAGATAGTGACCAGCTACCCGAAGAACGGCTGCTTCTACGTCGAGGGCGAGAAGGTGGAGTACGACATAATCGCCACGAGCTTCACCGACAAGACCTTCTACGGCGTGGACATATTCGACGTGCTGGCCGATCTCTCGAGCGGCTACAAGATCGCTTCGGGCACCGTAAACGCGCACAGCAGCACCGTCTTCCACTTCACCTACACCGTGACCGCCGTCGACGCGGACATAATGAAGACCGTGTCGAACATCGCCTGGGCCATTTACGAGAAGGAAGACGGCTCCAAGGCGACCGTCTACTCCAACGAGGTCATCGTGCCCACCGACGGCGTGATTCCGCCGCCCACGCACGGGTCCCATCCGGATCACTGCGAGTGGACGCTGGTCAGCGCTTCCGAGGGCGGTGCGGCCTACATAATCAGGTACTGCGGCGCGCACGCGGCGGCTGAGGAAGCGGTGAGCAAGCTGCTGGACGAGGCCAAAACCGATGAAGAACGCCTTGAAGCACTTTCAATCGGCGTGACCGTATGGGAGAGGGCGCTGGAGCAGGAGTACGCCGAGGCCATTGCCTCAGCCGATGAGGAGCTCGCAAGGGCGCTCGACAACGACAGAGTCATATTCATACTCGACTACACGGCGACCGCGGATGCGCTCAGCGGCGCGGGCCTGAGCGAAGATGAGGTGCTTGAGTGGAAGATCGACGCCCTGCGCGACAGGGTGACCGAGCTGTGCTGCACCCTTGCCACCGAGCCCGAGGCCAGAAAGGACGTAGTGGGCGAAAGGACCGCCGCATACAACACTACCGCCACAGCGGATTGCGCTCTGACCCGCTCTACCGAAAACGCCGCCTACTACACCGAGCTTATAGACATCTGTCCGACCCACATGGCACTGAGTCGCAAGGCTTACGAGACCTTCTTCAATGCAGAAGCAGGGGATGCGCCCATAGCCTACGAGACGGCCAAGGCCTACTGGTATAACGCGCTGAGCGCCGAGTACCCGCTTCTGCAGGGCAGCGAGGTCAACCCCTTACGCGCCTTCGAGCTCAGAAAGGCGCTGGCGACCTTCGACGCGCTAATCGGGCACCGCCTCGAGCTCTACAGGGCGCTCTATCCCGATGATCCCGCGTTAGCCTGCGAGCTGACGCTGCGCCTGATGCCGATGCGTCTGGCGGAGATCAGTCCCCTGACCGAAAACAATTAAATCCCAATCCGCGCCGCCAAAAAGCGGCGGCGCAAAAAAGCAACGCTCCGCGCACATATAAAGGCGCGGAGCGTTTTTCAGGATTGGCACGTTTTTAGGCAAGCGAGAGATGTGCGCGAGGATTGGACAAAAAAGGCTTCCCCTTGAGGGGAAGCCTTTCACCTCACCATCCCCCGTTCAGGCAGGCCTGTCCTCGATTAGTGCCATGAACATCCTTATGCCGTTCAGCAGCGCGCTTTCGTCGAAGTGGAAGTCGGCGCTGTGCAGGGGCGTGGGCGTCTCGATGCCCAGCTGGAACATCGCGCCGGGCACGTGCTTTAGGTAGCAGGCAAAGTCCTCGGCGATCAGCCACGGGTGGTCGAGGGCGATAAAGGGCAGGCTGCCCGCAAGGGTGGCCAGGCGCTCGAAGCTCTTTTGGTCGTTTATGAGCGGGGGATAGCCGCGGGGCACAATAAAGTCGAACGAAGCGCCGCTCTCGCGGGCAATTTCGCTTGATACGGCCTGTATGTCGCTCAGTATCGCGTCGAACACGTCCTCGCTGAAGGCGCGTATCACGCCGTCCAGGTTCGTTTCGTTTGAGATTATATTGTTGGCGGTGCCGCTCATGAAGCGGCCGTAGCCGTAGAGATGGCGCACGGAGGCGTACTTTTCCTCTATCAGCCGCTTTGACCTGTCCACGAAGCGCGCGGCGTTTAACAGCGCGTCTATGCCCTCCTCGGGCAGGGCGATGTGGCTGCTTTTGCCCTTTACCGTAACGTGGAGCTCCGTGGTCATGGGCATGAACTCGCCCGGTTTTGAGGCGATTGAGCCAAAGGGCAGGCTCGGCCAGACATGGCAGGCGAAAATCTGCCCCACGTTGTAGCGGGTCAGCGCGCCCGCGTCTATCATCGTCTGCGCGCCGCAGCCGCTCTCCTCGGCGGGCTGGAATATGAACAGCACGTTCCTTGAGGGCGCGAGCCTGTGCATCTGCTCCGCTGTGGTCAGAAGCATGCCCATGTGGGCGTCGTGACCGCAGGCGTGCATCGCGCCGGGATGCGTGGAGGCGAAGGACAGGTCCGTCCTTTCGGTTATAGGCAGCGCGTCCATGTCGCTGCGCAGCGCGAGCGTCTCCTCTTTGCCAAAGTCGAAGTACGCCATCACGCCGGCGGGGGAAACCTCGGTGATTTCCCCGCCGGTCGCCTTCAGTGCCTCGTATACGTACCTCTGGGTTTTGGGCAGCTTAAAGCCCACCTCGGGAATACGGTGCAGATTGCGCCTGTGCTCCACACAGCGCGAAAGCAGCGCGTCCATTACGCCTTGGGGCAGCCCAGCATCTCGAGATGCTTGCCGATGTGCCTGTCGAGGGCCTGAGCGTACTCCTCGCTGTGCTCGCGCCAGAACTTGTACAGGCGGGTCTTGAAGCGGTCCGCGCCGCTCTTGTCGCGCGCCTGAAGTATGAGGCCGTAGGTGATGTGTATGAGCTGGCGGGCGTTGTTGTCGTCAAACAGCGCGGGCAGCTCGGCGTCGGTCAGCTTGCTTATGTCGGGTATGGCGTTTATGTCGGTGGTCACGTGATAGTACTTTCTCGCCTCGTCAAAGTTGGCCAGCGCGAAGGCGTGGATTTCCCTGTACATGCCGGGCGCCCTCATGGCCACTATGCGCATGGCCTCCAGCCAGTTGGTGCCGGCGGTCTTTACGTGATACTTCTGGTTTGTGCGCTTGCCCACGGAGGGGAACACGCTCAGCTTGTCGCTGCCGCTGTGCACGCTCACCTTGTGGCCGAAGTGGCGGGCGATGGCGGCGTGCACCTGCATCTCCTCGTCAAACTTCGCGGGGTCGCCTATGTAGTCGATGCCCTTCTGGAACTCGCCTATGAAGCGCGGGGCGATGGTGGCCACCTTCATGCCGCGGCGCTTGAGCTCCGAGGCCACGAAGTAGTGTTCGCTGGGCTTGGTGGGGGTGTCGGTCTCGTCGATTGAGATTTCGACGTCGCAGTTGTATTTGCCGCCCTTGAGGAAGCGCTCGTAGAGCTCAAGCGCGAAGTCCAGCGCCTCGCCGTACACGCCCAGCACGCGCCTGAATTCCTCCTCGGTGAAGTGGATCTTGTGGCCCTCGACCTCGAACACCTTGCCGAGGTACAAATCGTCAACGTTCTGGGAATACACGCCGCTGGCGTCGCCGTGAATGTGCTCGCTTAAGTCCAGCGTGAGCATGCTGAAGCCCAGCGACAGGGCGTACTCTATGTCCTCTGCCTTCTTAAGGTGGTCGCCGTCGGCGCCAAAGCCGCGCGTGAAGTTCTCGCGGAACACGGCAAACGTGGCGCTGTCGAGCACGTCCTCGTAGGTTCTGCCGGTAAGGTCCAGCTCGCGTATGGACTGCTGGGCGAACACGGGCATAATGTCGTATTTTTTGATCACGCGGATGTGGCCGGGGCCCGCGATGCCGAGCCTGTCGCCAAGGCCTATGGAGCGCTCGTACCCCAGCACGGGCTTGGGCGCGGTGAAGGGGAACAGTTCGCGCAGCTTGTTTGCCACCTCGTGGGTGAGCTCAAAGGTGTTTACGCCGTCCTCGCCGCCGAAATAGTTTTTGCCCTCGCACACCAGCACGTCGCGGTCGCCCGCGTCGGCCATGTATACGGTTGCGCCTTCAAGCTCGTGTACGCTGAGTTGATATTTAGTCATATTTATTTCCTCTCTTATTTTAGTCGGGATATACTATTGCGACCTTGCCGCACTTGCCGCTCGCCATGAGCGCGTAGGCCTTGGCCACGTCCTTGAGCTCGAAGCGGTGGGTGATGAGCTTGTCCGGGTGTATGCCCCAGCGCACCAGATGCTCCACCAGCTCCTCCATGCGCCAAAGGCTGGTGACCCAGCTGCCGTATATGCTCTTCTGGCCGTGCATTATGTCCGGGGAGGGGTTGAAGGTTACGTCGTTGCCCTCGCCGACCATGGCCATCTTGCCCCACTCGCGGGTCATGCGTATCGCCATGGCGCGGGCGGAATTGTTGGCGGAGCAGTCGATGGTTCTTTCACAGCCGTATCCGTTCGTGAGCGCCAGTATCTGCTTTTCGCATTCCTCCACGTTTGCGGAATTGAACACGTAGTCGGCAAGCCCCAGATCCTTTGCCAGTTGCATGCGCTCCTCGTTTATGTCGGTGCCTATGGTCATATCGCAGCCCATGGCCTTGGCCAGCATCAGCGTGGCCAGACCCACGGGGCCAAGACCCGTCACCAGCACGCGGTCGTTGCCGCTTACGCCTATCTTCATAAGCGCCTCGTAGCAGGTGCCAAAGCCGCAGGCCACCTGAGCGCCGTCCTCGTAAGAGAGCTCGTCGGGCAGGGCAATCAGGTCCTTTTCGTCGCAGAGCATGTAGGGGCTCATGCCGCCGTTCCTCTGCCAGCCGTACGCGGCGCGTAAGGGGCTTTTGCAGCTGATGTAGTAGCCCCTGCGGCAGTCGTAGCACACGCCGCAGCCGCTTATGTGGTACACTATAACGCGGTCGCCCTTCTTGAAGCGCCTCAAGCCCTCGCCCTCCTCGACGATGATGCCGCAGGGCTCGTGACCCGCGATCATGCCGGGCTGATAGCCCTCGGGGCCCTTGCCCACGTGGGCGCGGTATATGCAGCGTATGTCGCTGCCGCAGATGGTGGAGGCCTTGGTCTTTACCACCACCTGGCCGTGTCCGGGCTTGGGCATGTCGAACTCTTTAAGCTCGACAGTGGAGTTGCCGGGCAGTATCGCGCCCAAAATCTTTTGATTCATAGGGGACTTCCTCCTTATTTATGTTCACGCTTTGTATATTTTCGGGTTTGAAAAACAGCTTTGCGCTTCAGCCCTCCCACGAGGGTATGCGGCCGTCCACGTCCCACAGGTCGAGCCAGCTCTTCGCGCCCGGCCAGAGGAACACCTGCCCCTTTATCATGCGGGCGTTGCGGTCGAGGGAGCGCAGGACGTTCATTTCCTCGCGCGTGAGCGGGTCCTCGGTCACGGCTCTGAGGTTTGAAAGGTACTGCGGGGGCTTTACGCTGAAGGGGATGGGCACCTGCCCGCGCTGGCACGCCCACTTTAAGCATATGAGCGCGGGGTGCACGTTGTGTTTTTTCGCTATCTCCACAAGCTGCGGCATCTCCATGTCGTTTACGTCGTCGTCGCTCCTGTCGCGCTCGGGGCGGGAGGGCGAGCCTATGGGACAGTAGCCTATGGGCTGCAGGCCGTTGTCAATGCTGAACTGGAACAGCTCGCCCTGCTGAAACGAGGGATGCAGCTCCATCTCGTTGAGCACAGGCTTGATTTTGGCGTCCCTCAGAATGAGCCTGAGCTTGGGTATCGTCACGTTGCTGACGCCGGGATTTCTCACCAGACCGCGCTTTACCAGCTCCTCCACGCCCGCCCAGGTGTCCATGAATTCCTCGTGGATGTAGGGGCGGGAGTCGGGGTTGCGGCTGTCGCCGTCGCAGCCCGGGGCGTGATAGTTCGGAAACGGCCAGTGCACGAGGTAGCCGTCGAGATAGTCGAGGCGCAGGTCCTTAAGGCTCTTTTCACAGCTTTCTATTACATTTTTGTAGCCGTGGGAGTCGTTCCATACCTTGGAGATGATGAACGCCTCCTCGCGCTTAAGGCCCCCGCCGAACGCCTCTTCAAACACCGGGCCGATCCTGTCCTCGTTGCCGTAGCAGGCCGCGCAGTCAATGAGCCGGTAGCCCGAGCGCAATGCGCCGTGCACGGCCGCGGCTATCTGCTCCGCGCCGTACTTGTCTGAGCCGAAGGTGCCAAGGCCTATGCCAGGCATTTTGAGGCCGTTAGCCAGCGTCCTTTGCGGCACGAGCGAAATGTCCACCGCGTCGTCGTACATTCTGAACATATTCTACCGCCTTAATCTATGCTTATTTTGAATACCACTGGCATGTCGCCCGTGAGGTCGCTGCGTATGTGCAGGCCGTCTGCGTCCCGCGTCCACGCGGGCTTGACGGCGCTGCCCAGAGCCTCTACGTCCTTTATTATGCCGTGGAAGTTCGCGTGCCTGAGCGCGTCCTGTTCGCCAAGGGATTTGATTGTATAACTTCCGTCCTCGCTGCCCCTTAGCGCCGCAGCGTAGAGGAAGCCGCCCGCTGTGGTAAAGCGGAAGTCCGCGCTGGTAAAGTTCTTTTTGATGCCGTCGGAGAAGCCGCCGTCCTCTATCTGAGTGGGACCCTCGCCGTATTTGCGCCACGCCCGCGCGGAGTATATCGCTTCGCCGTTGACCCTGAGCCACGCGCCTATCTCCCTGAGTATGCCCGCGTCCTCGTCGGGTATGGTGCCGTCGGCCTTGGGGCCAATATTGAGCAGCAGGCGGCCGTTTTTGCTCACTATGTCCACCAGATCCTGCACTATCTCGTTTGCGGGACGGTACGTGTTTGACGTGGTGTAGCACCAGGAATTGAGCGCCACGGCGGTGTCGGTCTGCCAGTCGTAATGCTTTATGTCCGCAAACTGCCCCCGCTCCACGTCCGGCACGGCGGTGCCGAAGAGGAAGGCGTCGTGCTTGTAGTTTATAACTACCTCCTCGCCCCACTCGCAGGCGCGGTTGTAGTAGTAGGCGGCCAGCTTTTTCAGGTAGGGCTTCATGGCCGCCACCTGTATCCACCAGTCGAAGTAGAGGATTTTGGGGCGATATTTGTCTATAATCTCGCAGGTGCGCACGAGCCAGTCGTCCATGAACTCCCTGCTCGGCTGCGGGTCGGAGTAAAGGTCCTGATGGTCGAACTTCGTCACGCTCGGCCAGTACATGTCGCCCCTTTCGAGGGGTTCCTTTATGTCGCTGTCGAAGGTGCGCCCCATGCCGAGGAAAAACCAGTGCTCTATCCTGTGGCTGCTGGCGCCGGGCAAAAGCCCCTCGGCTCTGCACGCGGCGTGCAATTCGCCCAGCACATCCCTGTGCGGCCCCATCTCCCAGGCGTTCCAATGGGAGATTTCGCTTTTGTACATCTGAAAGCCGTCGTGATGCTCCGCCACGGGCACAACGTACTGCGCGCCCGCGTCCCTGAACAGGCGCGCCCACTCGTCCGGCTGCCAGTTTTCAGCCCTGAACATGGGTATAAAGTCCTTGAGGCCGAACTTGCTCTGGGGTCCGTACGTGGCTATGTGGTGCTCGAACTCGGGCGAGCCGGGCACGTACATGTTGCGGGGGTACCACTCGTTGTTGAACGCGGGCACGCTGAACAGGCCCCAGTGAATGAATATGCCGAATTTTACGTCCCTGTACCATTCGGGCACGCGGTATTTTGAAAGGGAGGCCCAGTCGTCGCTGTAAGGGCCTTTGGCTATTACTTCGTCTATGAGCTTGAGATATTCCCGCATATATACCTCCACGTTGCATTAAGCTTATTATAAAGGATTTGGACGGGGTAGTCAATCAGTTATACATAAAAAACCGCGTCCTAAAACAGAGACGCGATCAGAAACACGAGCATAAGCGCAAGGTCGGTCACGAGCACGGTCAGGCTCTGTTCGTCGCTGTCCAGATCGTCAAAGAGCACTATGTCGTCGTCTATGTGGTCGGCAATGTCGCCGCCCGTGCGGATTTCTTTCTTTTTGAAGCGCGGCAGCTTTACCTGAGGTATCCTTGCGCCGTCCAGCCGCAAAAACGCTATTACCGAGGCGAGGGCGAATATCGCGGCCGCTACGAGGCACAAGTCCCCGCCCGTCGCCGTGCTCACGACAAAATGCCTGTACAGAAGCACCGCGGTCAGCATAAGCACGCCCCGCGTGAAGAGCTTGTATATAAGGGGACGTATCATTCGCCTGTCCCATATGGCCTTAAGGCTCAATCGCTTTTTTTCGCCGCTCATTTGTTTCCTCCGCTTCAGTCAAATTATAAGCCCATGCCGCCCAAAATCCAAGTGCAAAACGCCTTTCACCCAAAATTTCACATTGGTGCAGGGCGCATGCCTGCCTGTATGCCCTGTTTTTCGGCAGGGGGGCGGTTACCCTCGGCAAACATAATTTAACCCGCCCATAAACCAAGCCGCGCGCGGCCGTGGTATAATCTAAGCGGGAAAAAAATAAAAAGGCAAAAATATATATGAAAATAATACTCACCGGCGGCGGCACTGCAGGGCACGTTACGCCCCACCTGTCGATTATACCAAAGCTGCTGAAGGACGGCCACGAGGTACACTATTTCGGCACCGAAAACGGCATGGAGGCCGGCATAATAGGCGAGGTGCAGGGCGTAAGCTACCACACCATCTCCGCGGGCAAGCTCAGGCGCTATCACGACTGGAAAAACGTTACCGACATATTGAGGGCGCTAAAGGGCGTGAGGGAGAGCCGCAAGCTCATAAGGGAGATAGACCCCGACGTGGTGTTTTCAAAGGGCGGCTACGTGGGGCTGCCCGTAGTGGTGGCGGCAAAGGAGATGGGCGTGCCCGCGCTCATTCACGAAAGCGACATGACCAGCGGCCTTGCCAACCGTTTAAGCAAGCCCTTCGCCAAAGCGATGCTCACCACCTTCCCTGAGACCGCAAAGGCCTGCGGCAGCAAGGGCGTATACGTGGGCGCGCCGATAAGGGAGGAGCTTTTCCACGGCGACCGCGCGCGCGGCTTGAAAATCTTTGGCTTTAACGAGTCCAAGCCCATACTTCTGGCCATGGGCGGCTCGAGCGGCGCGCAGGCGATAAACCGCGCCCTCAGAGGCATACTCGAGGAGCTCACCCAGTCCTTTCAGGTGCTGCACATCTGCGGCAGGGGCAACCTGTTCGATATATACGAGCGCACGCCCGGCTACTGGCAGACCGAGTACTTAAACGAGGAAATGGCGGACGCGCTGGCCTGCGCCGACATAGTCGTCAGCCGCGCCGGCTCAAACTCCATATGCGAGCTGCTGGCACTCAGAAAGCCCGCGCTGCTCATACCTTACCCCACCGAGGCCTCGAGGGGCGACCAGGAGGTCAACGCCGCCTCCTTCGAGCGCCGCGGCTTTGCCCGCGTGCTGGAGCAGAAGGACCTGACCGGCGAAACCCTCATGGAAAAGATAGTCGAGGTCTACCACGACCGCGGCGAAATGATAGAGTGCATGCGCCGCGAGCCCATAGAAAACGCCGCCGACAGGATAGTCGAGCAGATCTACAAATACGCGAAAAAGCGATAAAACGCCGCTTGACGGAATAAACTCCCCTTGATAAACTATTTACGGTTATCAGGGGGAGTTTCTGAAAAAGCAGATATGCGAACCGCCCAAAATCCCCATAAATCAAGGGGCTTCGGGCGGTTTTTTGGGTGATTTTGTCGCTTATTTGTCGCTTAAATCTACAAAATGATACTTGAAGATACTACAGGATAAGCGACAAAAAGAAACTATCACTTGCTGCCCTTTGCTGCTGTCAAAGCTTGATAACGGCGCATGAGTTCAGCGACGCAACTGCTTTCTGTTGTTTCTTTGATCGGCATACCATACGCCTGCATAACGGCTATATCGTTTTGTTGATGTGCTTTACGTAATTCTGATGGCATTGTTAGTTCATCATAAAGGTCAGCCAAAGAAGCTTTAGGATATAATGAGCGGGCATCCAAAATGGCCTGAGCGGTCTTTTCAATTCTTTCTTTTTGAGCATCTGTTATCGATGGCCATGGGAAATTGTTATAAACAACATCTT
>JAFPYA010000354.1 GCA_017412445.1 Clostridia bacterium | reverse complement strand
TGCTTTGCTGCTGAGCCTGTGCCTGCTCGTGGGCACGACCGCGGCAATGGCGCAGGGCGTCAACATCCATGTAACCGCGAACGTTATGGATGAGGAGCCCACTGATGTAACCGTTCAGATACTTCAGGACGAGGACGGCTGCTATCAGCTCTACGTAAACGGCGAGGCTCAGGGCGACGCGCTCAACGCCTTTGCGCAGATCGGTCAGAGCGCGATAACCATCGGCAGCGAGGGCCAGTACGCGAAGATCGACTACGAGACGCTGCTTGCCGCGCTCAAGAACGCCCTTCTCAACAACCTGACCGAGGAAGAGAAGACGCTGCTCGGCATAATCGTGTACATCTTCACCGGCCTTGAAGGCGACATGGAGATATTCAGCGGTGTGCTTGAAAACGAGCTCAACCGCATGGTGAACCTGGCGATGACCCAGAGCATTATGACCATGACAAACGACGGCGTGGTTATAGAGCTTGACGAAAAGCAGCTCGTCTCCTTTGTGAAGGCCTATCTGACCGCCCTTGCCGAAGACGGTAGCGTGTTTGAGACGCTGGCCGGCACCGAGCTGTTTAAGCTGCTTGGCGTAGAAGCCGCCGCGGCTCAGCAGGCCGTTGCCGAATTTGCAGCCGAGATAGATCCAGACGACATCGACGAGGACGTTTCACTCCACATAAAGGCCACCATCTACAAGGACGGCAGGATTGACGCCGAAATGCAGTATGCCAACGATGACGGCGCTTTTGAGGCCACCGTGAACTACGACGGTCAGAGCGTAAAAGCGTATGTGAACATCGAAGACGATGACATGACCCTGACCGAGGAAATAACCTTTGACGGCAAGAACCTCGATATGACCATGACGATGAAGAGCGAAGAGGGGATCGATATATCCGCTGTAGCTCATAACGTTTACGACGGCTACACGATTGAAGGCACCGAGACCATCACCGGCACTATCGATATGGACGGCGAGGTCATAAATATCGACGGCACCAGCGAAGTCAGGTATGACTTCGGAAACCTTGAGTTTGCCGCGAATGCAGACCTGAAAGCGACCGAAGGCGCAGAAACGCTTGCCGCCATAACCTACAATTTCGCCTATGACGCGCAAAACGGCCTCGACCTCAGCGCTGAAGTCGAAGCGATGGGCGAGAAGTACGGCGGCTACCTTCAGGCCTACTGCGGTGAGAACGAGTACGGCTATGTCGCCAACGGCCACCTCGATATCGTCTATAAGGGCGAGGAATACAGAGACATAATCGCCTTTGACGCGGTCATCAGCGACGTCATCACCGTAAAGGCCGCAATCAACGACCTGAGAATATACGACCTGTACGACGAATTCGGCGACAGCGTGTACCTTGAGACCATCTCCCTGTTCGGCGAGGGCGATTTCGACCTCTACACCAAGGAAGAGTACGAGGCGATCAAGGATACTCTGGTGAGCGGCCTCGTGGAGATGCTCGCCTTTGACCTCACCGTAGACACCAATACCGCCGCGTTTGAGTGCACACTGAGCGCCGAAGACACCGCCATCATGCTCAGTGGCAGCGCAAGCGAGAGCGCCTACACAATAGACGTGTACCTGAACAACACTAAGTTTGCCTCCTTCGAGCAGGAGCTCCTGCCGAATCAGTCGCTGCTTAACTCCCTGCTGCTGGGCAAGCAGACGCTTACGATTGTAGACGGCACCGTCATCACACGCACTACCGAGATGAAGGAGGACGGCCTTGCATGGACGTTCACCTACACCGACGCGGTAGGCGACTCCACCGTGTACGTGGTCGGTCTCAGGATGATCCCTGAGAAAGACGGCTCCACCCACATCGAGCTGTACGTGATAAGCGACGGCACCGAGATCGATCTTGGCCTCAAGTACCTTGAGACCCAGACCGCGATCAACGCCGAACTATACGTCAACATGGTAAACGGCGGGTACACCGTGAACTATGCCGACATAGTGATCGACGTGACCATGACCGACGAGACCGGCGCCCATGTGGATGCTCCTGCCCTGGATCAGGACACGCTGGAGCAGATGCTTACCCCCGTCATCGCGGAAATTCTTGACAGATAACCCCCAAATACCCTAACGCGCACGGAGGAGACCAAACGGTCTCCTCCGGTTTTTATGCTTTTGGGCATCCCTGCATACCGCGTTAGGGCGTTCAGCCTTGCATAAATGTGCCTTATACGAAAAAGCAAACCATTCAATCAGACTGAAGCCGCAAAAGCGTACGGCGGCTGTATGCAGTGCATACGCTTGCGGTTATAAAAAAAATCCCGCCACGCGGCGGGAAGGGGTAGGGGAAGGGGAAGATGATTTTTATGTCATAAACTCAAAAGAGTTGGCATACGGCGTCGTATTGAGCGCTGCTATTTTGTGCTTCCGGCGGTGTAGCGCACCTCGCCCGGCATACACATGCCCTCGGCTCTGGCGTAAAGCTCAAGGCCCTTGTCGGTCTTAATGAAGGCCAGCTCGTCCTCAAGCGCCATAAGCTCGCTTTCGAGCGCTGCATTTTCGGCGGCGATGCGGCTGATTTCGGCGCGGGTGCTGTCGGTGACTGAGCCTATAACGGCGTGGGCAATAAGGAACATTGCGAGTATAGACAGCATTACGAGTCCCCAGCGCGTCGTCCTGGATCTCTTTAATTTGCGAAGAGCTTCCATATTTCACCTCAGCCGAAAATACGACCGTCGCGTTTTTCAGACGGCGGTCTGTTTGCAACCCTGTAAATACGACTAAAGTCTCTTTATTCCTGCAAGAATTTTAGACTTAATCTAAAATTAACGAACCTGAGTCTGTATTTGCCACAATTGCGCATTAAATGCGCAAGTAATACGCCATTGACAGATTTTGCGGCATCCGAAGGCATATGTGCGCGGTTTTTTACACATAATTCATAATTATGTGCCCCGAAAAACGCTTTGGCGGTTTGTATTTTAAATTGGAAAATGATATAATATATGTCAAATATAATCGTGGAGCAGTGCGATTTATTTGAAAGTCAGATTTACGGAAAGCGAGGACATTTCTGCTTGAACGAAAGAAGACGGGGCTTTGGCAGAACGCTCATTATTTACGCCCTGATAGTTGCGGGCATAATGCTGGTGGTGCTTTTGACCGGCACAAGCGGCCGCAGCACCGATCCTAAAATTCTTGAGTATTCCAAGCTGCTTGAAAACATAGAGTACGACCTTAAGGCGGATAAGCAGCTGATAAGCGGCGAGGACAACACAAAAACCATAGGCAACCTGCTTATACAGGACGAGACGCTCAAGGGCGTCTACAATATAAGCAACCTCACGCTCAGCAAGGACAGGTACGATTTTATATGCGCCATCCCCTCTGAGGAGCAGTTCTTTTCGGATGTGGACAAAATCTACCGCAGTGTGCTCGAAAAGGACGTAATCAACCCCAACGACTATATGTTCCATTTCTCCACCCCGGCGGCGGAGGGCACGAGCCTGTTTTTGCAGCTTCTGCCCAGCATCATCTCAATCGCCCTGTTCATAGGCATGATGGTGTTCATCTTCCGCATGCAGAGCGGCGCCAACCGCGGCGCGACCAGCTTTGTGAAGGGCAGGACGAAGCTTGTAGACCCCAACAGCAACAAAATACGCTTTAACGACGTGGCGGGTGCCGAGGAGGAAAAGCAGGAGCTCAAGGAGGTCGTCGACTTCCTCAAGGCCCCCGAAAAATATACAAAGGTCGGCGCTAAGATCCCCAAGGGCGTATTGCTCATAGGCCCTCCCGGCACGGGCAAGACGCTACTGGCCAAGGCCGTAGCGGGCGAGGCGGGCGTGCCGTTTTACACGATCTCCGGCTCCGAATTTATGGAAATG
Organism: Clostridia bacterium; assembly: GCA_017412445.1. Lineage (GTDB taxonomy): Bacteria > Bacillota > Clostridia > Christensenellales > Aristaeellaceae > RUG14130. The sequence goes on along the minus strand of JAFPYA010000354.1, from coordinate 1,523 downwards.
TACGTGGGCGTAGGCGCCTCGCGCGTGCGCGACCTGTTTGATCAGGCCAAGAAGACCGCCCCCGCAATAGTGTTCATAGACGAAATCGACGCCATAGGCCGCCAGAGGGGCGCGGGTCTGGGCGGCGGACACGACGAAAGAGAGCAGACGCTCAACCAGCTTCTGGTGGAGATGGACGGCTTCACCGGCAACACCGGCGTAATCGTGATGGCCGCTACCAACCGCAGCGACATACTCGATCCCGCGCTTATGCGTCCCGGCCGCTTCGACCGCCAGGTGCTTGTGAACTATCCCGACGTCAAGGGCCGCGAGGAGATACTCAAGGTTCATTCCAGAGGCAAGCCGCTGGCTAAGGACGTGGATTTGCACCTTATCGCCGTCATGACCCCCGGCAGCACCGGCGCCGACATTGCCAACATTATGAACGAGGCCGCGCTGCTCACCGCCCGAAACAACAAGACCGAAATCGACATCGCCACCATAGAAGAGGCCATAAACCGCGTGTCAATGGGCCTTGAAAAGAAGAGCCACATCATCCCCGAAAAGGACAAGGAAATGGTGGCCTACCACGAAAGCGGTCACGCGATAGTGGCCTATGCGATCCCCGAGTGCGAAAAGGTGCAGGAGATCACCACCGTGCCCCGCGGCATGGCAGGCGGCTACACCAAATACATCCCCGACGAAAAGACGCAGTACGCCACCTCCTCGCGCCTGCGCGCCCACATCGCCAGTGCGATGGGCGGCATGTGCGCCGAGCAGATCAAATACGGCGACATCACCACCGGCGCCAGCAACGACATAAAGCAGGCCACGAGCCTCGCCCGCGCGATGGTGACTGAATACGGCATGAGCTCTCTGGGGCCGATATTCATGTCGGGTGAACACGAGGTCTTCCTCGGCCGCACGTTCTCCCAGACCAGCGCCGGCATAAGCGAAAAGCTCAACAGCGCCGTTGACACCGAGGTCGAAAAGCTGCTGCAGGAGGGCAAGCAGCGCGCGATGGACATTCTTACGAGCTACCGCGACAAGCTGGACGGCCTTGTGAAGCTCTTAATGGAAAAGGAACGCCTGAACCGCGAGGAGTTCGAGTCCTTCATGGAGGACAGGGAGTACGACCCCGCCCGCGCCGAGGCCTTCCGCTTCTATCAGGACCCCGACAAGCTCAAGAGCGAAAAGACCGCGCAGGCGATACCGCCCAAGCCCGCTGATCCCGAAGCGAACGAAGCGCCCAAGGACGAAGGCAAAGCCAAAGAATGGATAAGCGGCTTCAAGGGCAGCCTCGAGGGCGATAGGCCTGAGGAAGAGCAAAAGGACGAATAAAATCTTTTTTGCTGGGCGTCGTCGCCTTACCGCCGGCATAAAACCTGAATAAACTGCGCCGGGGCGCAAAAGCGCCGGAGTCTTACTCAATCTAACATGAGCCCGAACGCGACCCCGATCCTTCGGGCTCAAATTTTTGAAGCACAGGAGCGCACTATGAAAATCAATCCCGTAAAGGGCATGAGGGACTACCTGCCAGAGGA
>JAFPYA010000353.1 GCA_017412445.1 Clostridia bacterium | reverse complement strand
CCTTTGAGCAGGCCTATGGCGCTACTCCTACGGGCGTCGCCACGCCGACGCTGCAGCGCTATCTGTTCTCGGACAGTGCCAGATACAACCCCTACGTCACCGCGACGCCCGAGCCAACAGCCTCGACGCGCTCGCTCAGCTTCGGCGACAGCGGCGAGGATGTGATGAACCTTCAGTACCGTCTGGCTGAGCTCGGCTATTATGGCGGCGGCATCAGCGGGTATTTCGACGACGCCACTGAAAACGCCGTAAGGCTTTTTGAGCGCGCCTACGGCCACAGTGAAACCGGCGTAGCTTCAAAGGCTTTGCAGGCATACCTGTATTCCAGCTCGTCCAAGGTTTACGTCACTCCCACGCCCGCGCCTGTATACGGTGAGCTGAGAAAAGGCGACAAGGGCGATCAAGTCAAGCAGCTTCAAACGAGGCTCGCCGAGCTTGGGTACCTCAGCGGGAGCGTGGACGGTTACTTCGGAGAAGGCACAGAGCAGGCCATCAAATACTTTGAACAGGCCTACGGCAGAACGCCCACCGGCGTAGCCACCAGCGAATTGCAGGCCTACCTGTACTCCTCCTCCGCAAAGCGCAACACAGGCAATGTGGCGGTAAGCTATTCGAGCCTGTCGAGCGGCGACAGCGGCGCAGCGGTCACAAATCTTCAAAACCGCCTGATTCAGCTGGGTTACATGAACGGTTCGGCGAGCGGCGTATACGACAACCGCACAGTAAACGCGGTTAAGTCGTTCCAGAAGCTCATGGGCTACAGCGTGACAGGCTCGGCGTCGAGCGAGCTTCAGCAAAGGCTCTTCGGCTCTTCCGCCAAGAACTATTCTTCCGAAAAGGTGGTTACGGTAAACAAGACGGCGGTGGTCAAAGCCTCCTCCACGGGCGTTTACGTGTCATTCTACGATGAAAGCCCCTCTGTTACCATAAGCCGCAACACTCAGCTTACCGTGCTCAGAACCCGCGGCATTTGGGCGGAGGTGCAAAGCTCGACCGGCTATGTTGGGTATGTAATGTTAAGCGACCTTGAATACAGCTCTCAAGGCACGTCCTCACCCACCAAAGCTCCCGAAACGACGAACGTTAACGCCAACGCCACCATAAACACAGACGGCGTTACCGTGTACGCCTCGCCCTCGACTACGTCCAAGAAGCTTGGCACGCTGAACAAGGGACAGGCGGTGATCTGGGTCTCGACCAGCGGCGAATGGGCTGAAATCCGCAACAATTCCGGCTCGGTTGTGGGTTATGTAAAAACAAGCCAGCTTAGCAGGAGCGGCTCTTCATCGTCTTCGTCCGGCACCTCCCCGGCAAGCGGCTACACCTCGCTGAAATACGGCGACACCGGCACGGGCGTGAAAAACATACAGACGCGGCTTACACAGCTTGGCTACTTTTACGGCGACATAGGCGGCAACTACTTAACCAAAACGCAGACCGCTGTCAAGGCGTTTCAAAAGGCCATAGGCTTAAATCCCGACGGGGTTTCGACGCCCGGCCTGCAGGACATTATGTTCTGCGCCTACGCGCCCTCAATAAACACCTACAGCCCCAAGACGCGCGACTACACAGACATGTATCAGGGGAGAAGCGACAGCCAGGTGAAGGCGTTCCAGAACCAGCTGATGGCGCTGGGCTACCTCTCAAGCGCGAGCGGCACATACGACAGTGCAACCGTTAAGGCGGTGTCAAACGCGCAAAAGGCGCTTGGCCTCAAGGATACAAGCGGCATAGCGTCAAGAGAATTACAGGCGTTTTTGTTCACCGCGGGCGATTTGATAAAGAGATGATTTCATTTTATAAAACAGCGTGGTTTTAATCACGCCGTTTGTTTTGTAATTGGATTATTTATTCCGAAAGTCGGTTGCACGCCTGATAATGCTGAGCTATAGAAGCCGTAAAGCCCAAACCGCTTCCTGTCCTATTTCACGTGGCATTCATTATGCTCGTGGAATGAATATCTCCTTTGCATTCGATAGATGAACAGCGGATTTCATGGCACTCCGCGATGCTGCCGCACACGAGCTTGCCTTCGGGCAGATTGATCTTGTTGGCAGAAAGATTTCCGTTTACCTGAATAAGGCCGCAGCTGTTGATATCCGAGCAGTCGATGTTGCCGTGGCATATGACGTCCCCGTTTACGGAGCCGTCTGCGATGACGTGACCAAAGACCTCGACCTTAAAGTACTGCGTCTGATCGTTGCAATCGCGCGGGAAGCTGATTGAAAAAGACGCGCTGTTTTTACTGAAAGGTACAGCCTTAAGGACCCTGCGTCCCTGCAGTTGCACTATTCGTATCACGTCGTCGTCTTTGATCATATCGGCTTCTTCCCACAGTCCTTGGTCGTTTTCGGAAAACAGCCGGTCAATCGAGGTGCCCAGTGCCTTGGCGAGCGCAGGAAGAAGAGCGATATCGGGCGTGTTTGCATTGTTTTCCCACTTAGATACCGCCTGAAATGAAACACCCAGCCTATCCGCCAATTGTTCCTGCGTAAAGCCGCGCGCCTTGCGGAGCGTCTTTATGTTTTCCCCGATCTTCATGTGTTTTTCTCCTATCGCAGACTTGTCTCATGGCATTAACAGGGTAACACAGCTTGATGCTTAAAGCAATAACGCATTTCTCTATAATTTCAACCGGCAGTTGAGTTTATTTGCTTGCGTCTACGGTATAGCCGCCGTCAGGCTCATTACACAGGGATTAATTACATTTTTTGCGCAATTCGGCATCCGCCGAAGCGGCAAACCGCTGTGTTTCTGTAGGAAAACTACTTTTTGTTCGTTTCTTTCCTCAAAAGGTATTCATCTATCTTTTTTACGATGTCTTCGGGTATTTTACGCTCAAAGGGCATTTCGGAGGCGGCGTCGATTTGTCGTGCGAAGGTGTACGCGATGCTGGCAGTCTTTTTAAGCGCGGCTGCGGACACGAAATCTATTGTGTCGCGGCGGTCATGTATATAGCTCATGCCCCGCGCGCCGGCGCGGCCAATTGAGATTGCAGGCACGCCCTTGTCGGCATACGACACGCAGTCCGAGGAATATATGTCCGTCTTCGTTTCGACCGCGAAGCCCTCGCGCTTCATCATTTCATCGAAATATGCAGTAAGCTCCTTGGGACCAGTCACTATGGCAAACTCGTGTCCCGCCGCGCAGCCTGCCAGGTCGAGATTGATGTTGAGACAGGTTCTTGCGACTTCATCAGCATGTGCTTCGACGTAATACCTGCTGCCCAGCAGCCCTCTTTCCTCGCTGCCCGTCCAAATGAAGCGCATAGAGCGCCTGGGCGGATTTAAAGCGAAATGCCGCATTATTTCAAGCATTATCGCGCTGCCCGAGGCGTTGTCGTAGCAGCCGTGGGAAAAGCGCACAGAATCCATGTGTGCGGTGAAGCAGATGATTTCCTGCGGGAGCTCGCCGCCGGGGATAAACGCCGTCACGTTGCGCGAGGTGTTTTCCGTATCACGCGATACGACCTTCACGCGCACGCTGCTTGCACCCCGCGATATAAGCTCAAACAAGTCCCTCTTTCGCAGCGTCACGGTGCACAGACGCTCCTCGAAAGCGTCCGCAAACGAGGGGCGCAGCATGCCCGGCGCAAGATCGCTCTCGTCCTCGCGGTCAAAACAGTCGCCGTCTCCCGTGAGCACGCAGGCAGGCGCGGCCTTTATGAGCGCTGCATAGTTCTTTTTATTTACGGGATTGTTGAGAATTATCGCCTTGCCACGAACGTCGCAAAGGTTGCCCTCGAGCCCGTCCTCGGCGTAAACGAGAGGAAGCTCCGCGTCGATGGACGCGCTTCTCAGGTAGCCTGCCGCGCTGTAGCTCTTGATATACGGAGCGGTGACCTCAAGCTTGGTCTCGGAAACGACTCCATCTAACGTGGCAAAAGTCTCTATATCGGCGTTTACTCCGAGACGCTCGCACTCCGCGCGTATGATTTCGGATGCCCTCTTCTCCCCTTGCGTGCCGCTCAGCCTCACAAAGTCCAGCTTCTTTACCAGAGAAAACATTCTTTCGCCGTCCATGTCCGTTCCTTTCATCCACTATCTCACCTGTCCCGTGCCGCTTACCGTATACTTGTAGCTCGTCAGCTCTTCAAGCCCCATGGGGCCGCGAGCGTGGAGCTTCTGCGTGGAAATGCCTATCTCGGCACCAAGACCGAATTCTCCTCCGTCCGTAAAGCGGGTGGAAGCGTTGTGGTACACAGCCGCCGCGTCCACGCGGTTCAGAAAGCTTTCGGCGGCCGCCGGGTCATCGGTGATTATCGATTCGCTGTGGCTCGTGCCGTGCAGGGTGATGAAGTCTATTGCTTCATCGAGGCTGTCCACGGTCTTTACCGCAAGGATGTAGTCGTTGTATTCAGTATCCCAGTCGCTTTCCTCAGCCGCAACGGCGTCGCTGCCGAGAACCTTCAATGCGCGCTCATCCGCCTTCAGAAGCACATTCTTTTGTTTGAGAAGCGGCACAGCCTTTTTAAGGAAGGGCGCCAGCACGCCCGAATGGATTATTACGCACTCGGCGGCGTTGCAGACAGACGGACGGGAGCATTTGGCGTTGTAGAGCACGTTTGCGCCCATGTCCAGATTGGCCTTTGCGTCTATGTATACGTGGCACACGCCCTCGCCCGTGCGAATCACAGGCACGGTAGCCTCCCTGGTCACGGCGCGTATAAGCCCCGCGCCGCCCCTCGGAATCAGCACGTCTATGTATTTGTCAAGGTGCATAAGCTCGCTCGCGCTGCCCCTTGAGGTGTCTTCGACCAGGCTTATGCAGTCCGGGTTCAGACCCACGGAAGCGACTGCGCCCCTCATTATGTCCACGGCGGCCAAATTTGAGTTTATGGCCTCCTTGCCGCCGCGCAGTATGCAGGCATTGCCGCTTTTAAGACAAAGCGCCGCCGCGTCCACGGTGACGTTGGGGCGCGCCTCGTAGATTATGCCTATCACGCCCAGGGGCACACGCTTTTTTCTGATAACGAGGCCATTGGGCCTTGTGAATTTCTCAATTATTTCGCCCACGGGGTCATTAAGTGCAGCAGCCTCCCTTACGCCCCCGGCAATCTTTTTTATGCGCTCGGCGTTCAGAATGAGCCTGTCCTGCATCGACTCCCTCATGCCGTTTGCCCTGGCGTTTTCAAGGTCCAGCGCATTGGCTTTAAGCCATAGATCGCTCTTCACAACAAGTGCGTCGGCGATTGCCGACAAAGCGCGGTTCTTTGTGTCGGTGTCAAGTATCGCCAGTTGCCTTGCTGCCTCTCTGGCCGCCGCGCCCTGCTTTTCCAGTCGGGTCATGCTTATGCCTCCTTAGCCTTAAACAGTGTGCCTATGGGTTTGTTCTCAACTATGTCGTAAAGTCCTTCGGGGCGGCTGCCGTTTGTGATTATCATGTCCGTGCCGGCCTCCATGGCGATTTGGGCCGCGGACAGCTTGGTGGCCATGCCGCCCGTGCCCCGCCACGAGCCCGCGCCGCCCGCCATGGCCATGATTTCGGGCGTGAGCGCGTCTATGCGCTTAAGCAGCGTAGCGTTCGTGTTTTCGCGTGGGTTTGAATCGTACAGGCCGTCTATGTCGCTGAGCAGCACCAGCTTTTCAGCCCTGCAAAGGCGCGCCACGATTGCTGAAAGCGTGTCGTTGTCGCCCAGCACCCTGTGCTGGCCGGTCTCAATTTCGGCGGCGGAAACGGAGTCGTTCTCGTTTACGACAGGTATTGCACCCATCTCGAGCAGCGCCGAAAACGTGTCCCTCAGGTGCCTTGCGCGCTCGGGGTCGTCCACGTCTTCACCGGTCAGAAGTATCTGCGCTACGGTGCAGTTGTACTCCGAAAACAGCGTGTCGTACAGATGCATCATGCGGCATTGTCCCACCGCCGCCACGGCCTGCTTTACCCGCAGCTCCTTCGGCCTCTCGCTTAAATTCATCTTCGCTGTACCCACGGCAATCGCGCCACTGGTTACGAGTATGATCTCATAGCCCTCGCCCTTCAAATCCGCAAGCACGCGCACGAGCTTTTCGACGGATCTGAGGTTCAGGCTGCCCGCGCTGTGAGTGAGCGTGGAAGTGCCTACCTTGACCACTATGCGCTTTTTTACCGTGTTCAAATCCGTGCCCTCCGTTAAATCGACTATGCCCGACAGTATACCATCAAAAAAGCGCGCTTGCAAGCGTTTTATACGAAAAAAGGAGCTCTACAGCTCCTCTATTTCGTCAAGCGCTTCGCTTGCATCTGTCAGGCGGTCAATTACGGCGTTGATTCTGTCCACGGCGGAGGGCATGTCCTCCGCGACCTCCTCGAGCTCGTCTATAAGCTCAAGCAGCTCCTCATTGATTTGGCTTATGCGCCTGTCGCTCATATGATTATCTCCTCCATGGGGCGCTTAGGCACATGATGCACATCGG
>JAFPYA010000352.1 GCA_017412445.1 Clostridia bacterium | reverse complement strand
TATACCAAAGGCCATCCTTTAAAGGAGAAGATACAGGTCTATGGTCTGGCTGCAGTATTTCTGGTCCTGCTCTACAGATCCCCTTCGGGACTCGTCCTGTACTGGCTTTTGAACAATCGCGTGCTGCCGTTTTTGCCCGCCGACCGCATTGCCTCGCCCGAGGAGACCAGCAAGGCCTTCGAGCGGCGCATAAGCGGCGAGGCTCTGCCCGTGCCCGCCTCGGGGGATTGCGGCGAGCTGCTTCAGGTGATACGCAAGGCGACGGATTACAATCCCGATAAGCGTTACGCCGACGCGGCGGAAATGAAGGCCGCGCTGCTTGCCGCCTGCGGGAAATCGCCTGTCGCGCATAAGGCGAAGCGCAAAAAGCGCCTGCTTATAATTGCCGCGCTGTGCGCGCTGGTTATCGCCCTTGCGGGCGTGGCGTACGGGTTATTTTTGCGCCCCGAGCCGCTGCCCAAAAATCTTAATCTTCCCCTGCACATGGACAAGGACTATATCAACGTGGTCTTTCTGTACCCTACCCAGCTTACGGACGATCATTCTATAGCGCTCACACTGGCTCAATTTGACACCGCCATAGAGGAAAACTGGGAGCGCTGGGGCGTAAGGGACGACACGGATATTCGCAATGATCTGCAAAGAATCATAAACAAGGACTTTTACGCCATGCAGGCCGGAGTGAGGGTGGAGCTCGTGGCCTATTTTCCAATTGAAGGCGAGGATTACAGCGAAATTACCAAAACCTATACCAGCCTCGGCATGCCGCTGTTTGCGTTTTCGTCCAGCGATGACGATGTGATATACAGCGAGTGGACGGAGCTGATGGAGTGGGTGTGCAGATGAAGGGACTTAAGACGGCGTGCTGCCTTTTGCTTTTGGGCTGCCTCGCTCTTTTTTTATGCGGCCGCGCCGAGTCCGCAAGGCTGTTTGACGACCTGAATAACGTGCTTAAGCAGGCGCTGGCGCTAAGCCCCGAAACGGAAAAGCAGGAAGGGGACGTATATACGGCAGAATACAGCGCGTTTGACGAAAGCGCATATACACAGTTTTTAAGTGTATTTCTGGATAACGGCTTTGAAATCTCCCAGTGGCGCGGCAGGGGAAGGACGGTTCACGTAACCTTTGTATCGGAAGACGCCATTGTGACCCTCGACTGCGACGGCGACAATGAAAGGGCCGTCATCACCTGCCCCTGCGCGCTTTTGACCCAAACGTTTCACCTGCCCGTTCAAAGCGGGGACAGGGTGCTGTTTGGCGCATACGAGCAGGACAACGACCTTGCAAACGGCCCGGAAGAGATAGAATGGACGGTGCTGGAGGCTGATCAGGATTCCGCGCTGCTGTTTAGCTGTTACGTACTGTGCAGTCAGGTATACGTGCAGGCCGGGCTGAACGAGGAGCCGTCCGCCTACGTGGCCTATTGGGAGGACAGCTACATGCGCAAGTGGCTCAACAGCGAATTTTTGAGCGAGATTTTTCGGGAGGATGAGCTTTCGCGCCTGATGCTGTGCAGGGTGACGGACGATCCCAACCCGTACTACGATACGCCGCCCGGAAACGATACCCTCGATTACATATGGCTGCCCAGCGTCAGCGAAATTGAGCGCTATTTTCCCAATAAAGTGTCGAGAATTGTGCCGGCTACGGACTACGCCTTCGCCCTGAAGCACATCACCTATCAGTTCAGTCCGGTCTGCGGCCTTAGAAGCGCAGGAAACAACACGGGCTCTCACGCCTGCATCAATATGTACGGCTCCGTTTACGACGTGAGGCGAAACGATTCTTATTCGGCAATCAGGCCGATGGTACGCGTGAAATTCGACTGACATAAGCAAACCGGCCTGCTGTACAAGTGCGAACAAGGGGCAGCTTTGCCGCCCCGGGGAGCGTTTTTTGCGAAGGCGAGCGCAGACGGCCTATGCGTATAATCGCGCCGCAATTCATTTATCTTTCCTGCCATGAAGAAAAGCCGCGTCAAGCGGTTTTTTTTACTGTTGCAAATTCATGATTATAAGTGTATAATTTAAGTGCATACGCTTTTTTAAAGCCGGGCAATGAAATCGGAGGAAAACATGAAACAAATCAGCTTTACCGCGCTTGGGCGCAATTGCTTAAAGGATATGAGCGGGCTGGCGGTGACTAAATTTGCGCTGCTTGGCGATTGCGCGACCCAGCACATTGCCCGGGCCATAAGGGGCTACGCCTACGAGATGGGGCAGAATTTTGAGGTTTTCGACGCGGATTACGATCAGATCGACGCCCAGATAATGGACGAGGGCAGCGAAATGTACCGGTTCAAGCCCGACACGGTTTTGATTTATCGCTGCACGCAGAGGCTCTACGAGCGCTTCACCTCCGTCGAGCCCGCTGCCCGCGGGGCGTTTGCAGAAAACGAGGCCGAAAAGCTCGCCGCCCAGTGGGAGCGCGTCGCCTCCCGCGCCAAAGCGGACATACTGAGCTTTTTGTACCTGCCCATGGACGACGGCGTGTTCGGCTCGTACGCCCTGCGGGAGGAGACCTCCTTTCCGTTTCAGCTGATGAAGCTCAATTTCCTGCTTGCCGAAAAGGCGCGCGCCCTTGGCTCGGTGCGTTTGATAGATCTGTCGCCTGTTCAGGCGATGCTGGGCGAGGAGGCGTTTTGCGATGCGAAGATGTACATGATCGCCAAAATGCCCATGTCCACGGCGGCACTGCCCCTCGTGGCGTCCCGCGTGGTGGACGCCGTGCTCGCCCGCAAGGGCCGCATACACAAATGCGCCGTGGTGGATCTGGACAACACGCTCTGGGGCGGCGTGATAGGCGACGACGGCATAAACGGCATAGAGATAGGCGAGCTTGGACAGGGTCACGCATTCAGCGAGTTTCAGACCTGGCTCAAGGAGCTCAAAAACCGCGGCGTGATGCTGGCGGTCTGCTCAAAGAACGACGAGGCCAACGCCCGCGAGCCCTTTGAAAAGCACCCGGATATGGTGCTGCGCCTGAACGACTTTTCGGCCTTCGTGGCCAACTGGGAGAACAAGGCCGACAACATACGCCTTATTCAAAAGCAGCTCAACATAGGCTTTGACTCCATGGTGTTTTTCGACGACAATCCCTTCGAGCGCCAGCTGGTCAGAACGATGCTGCCCGAGGTCGAGGTGCCCGAGCTGCCCGAGGATCCCGCCGAATACGTCCGCTTCGTGCGCGCTCAAAACCTGTTCGACACCGCCACCTTCTCAGACGAGGATCGCGTGCGCACTGAACGCTATCTTGCCGAGCAGAGCCGAACGCTTTTGAGCGCCTCGCTGGACTCCTACGACGACTACCTCAAGGCGCTGGAAATGAAGGCAGTCGCGGCGCCCTTTGACGCGTTTCACATACCGCGCATTGCGCAGCTCACCCAGCGCAGCAACCAGTTCAACCTGCGCACGGTGCGCTATTCTGAGGAGGAGGTCGCCGCAATAGCGGCGGATGAGCGCTTCATCACGAGGTACTATACGCTCAGCGACCGCTTCGGCGAGCACGGGCTCATCGCCGTGGTGATACTGGAAAAGCGGGAGGACTGTCTGTTTGTAAACGAGTGGCTGATGAGCTGCCGCGTGCTAAAGCGCGGAATGGAGCAGTTTATCGCCGATTCGATAATCTCCGCCGCAAGGCAGGCGGGCTTTGACAGGGTGAGAGGCGAATACATACCCACGGCCAAGAACGCCATGGTGAAGGACTTGTATCAGAGCATGGGCTTTACGCCGCTCGGCGGCGGCCTGTACGAGGTCGATACGCGCTCATACAAAAACCACGAAATATATATTACGGAGGAATGAATCATGACCAGACCCGAAATTATGAAAAAGCTCAACAGGGTGTTCCGCGACGTGTTTGACGACGACACGCTGAAGATCACCGAAAAGACCACCGCAAAGGACGTGGACGGCTGGGATTCGCTCACCCACATCACGTTGATAGGCGAAATTGAGGACGCCTTCCGCATAAAGTTCACCATGAAGGAAGTTACCGGCATGAAGAACGTGGGCGAGATGGCGTCCATAATAGAGGCGCGCGCGAAATGACGGTGCACCACGTGGGGTATCTGGTGCGATACCTCGAACGCGCGGCAAAGACCTTTGAGGCGCTGGGCTACGTCCCGCAGGGAGACGTGACGCGGGACGAGAGCCGCAAGGTGGACATACTGTTCATGGAAAACGGGGACACCGTTATAGAGCTCGTGTCGCCCTACGCGGCGGACTCCGCCGTGGGCAGCCTGAGCAAGCGCATAGGCTCCGCGCCCTACCACATCTGCTACGAGACGGACGAAATCGAAAAAGAGATTTCCCGCCTCACCGCCAGCGGCTACGTGCTGACCCAGGAGGCCATGCCCGCTCCCGCTATAGGCGGCAGGAGGGTGGCCTTCCTGCTCAATCCCGCCATCGGCCTTATAGAGCTGGTTGAAAAACAGGCGCAGCGATAAAACCCGGCATATACGGCTGTGCTCCCCTAAGCGGCACGCATGAAAAAGGCGCCAAAGGCCTCATGCGGGCTTTGGCGCGCTTAAGGGGGCTCAGTTAAGCTGCCAGTCTGACGTGTCGCACTGTCCCCAATTGTTGTTTCCGAAGCACTGGACGCGTCCGTCAGAGGTCAGCACCACATGATGTGTGCCCGAGGACACGATTTCCGTCGCGCTGCCCTCCGCCTCTATGGTCAGGGCATCCGAGGGACGGAAGAAAAAGCTTCTGATCTCTCCTGAGTTGGTTATGCCGAAGATGCCCGTGGAGGATACCGTCACGCGCACCAGATCCGTCCATTCGGGCGCGCCGTCAAAGGATGAAACAAGCGTTCCGTCGTATGTGACGCCGGCGGAGCAGGCGCCGCTTATCGAGAGCGAGGAGAGCAGCCTGCCCGCGCCCAAAAGCGAGGTCTTATGCGTGGAACGCATGGTGCCCTGATTGTACAGACAGCCGGCGGAATACGCGCCGCCGCAGATGAAGCTCACGTCGTGCCAGTTTGCCACGTTGTAGCGGTGCATGCCGCAAGTCACCACCGTGCCGTCGCCCTTAAGGCCGAGCGTATCATACTGCGAGCAGGCGATCATGACTATATCCCGCCACGCGCCCACCTCCGATTGACTAAAGGAGCTGTCTCCCGCGGCAACTACAGTGCCGTCGCTTCTCAGGCCGACCGTATGCTTTGCGCCCGCCGCGATCATTATGATATCCGTCCATGAGGAGACATCGCACTGGCCGAAGCTGTTGTCGCCGCAGGCGATCACCGTGCCGTCGCTTCTGAGACCCACGGTGTGCCTGTCCCCGGCCGCAATCTTGCCCGTGGGCATGCTGCTCAGCGCGTCAAGCACGGCCTGCATGTTGGTCTTGAGGCGTTTGACCGATTCGGGGCTGAAGACTCCGCCGTCGGTCAATCTTTTTGCCTCGGCAGCATCTCCGGTCACCTTGATTATTGCGTTTTCCATGCGGTATTCCGCGCCGTCTGCGCTCAGAAGCAGCTGCTGCATTCCGGGCTCATCGCCTTTAATATACGCTTCCACCGCCATACAGCACAGGCAGTCCGCGTAGCGGGCAGCGCCGACAGTGTCGGGCAGCAAATCGTAAAGCTCCGCCGCTTTGTCGTATACGCCCGCTTCATACAGCGCGTCCGCCTTTTTTTGCTGCCCGGTCACAATCAGCGCGGCCGCCTCGCTGTCATCAGCCGGCAGGGCGGCAAGTATGGTGAGCGCGGCGTCGTAGTTGCCATCGTCAATGTAGTGGCCTGCGGTCACTCTTCTGAGGCTGTTTGCCCTTTCGGTCAGCCCGTCTTCCTTTTCGGCCTTGTCGGCGATTGCGAGCGCGCGGTCGTAATCTCCGCGCGAAGCCTTTATCCTGCCGTATTCAAGGCGCAGGGCAGGGAATATGAGCGCGAGTATCAATAAAAGCATCAGCAGCGCCGAGGCCTTTAGCAGTATGCCTCTTATAATCGTTTTTGCGCCGCGCTTTTTCTTCTTTTTTGCTGCTGTGGCCGCCTGTGCGGCCTTTTTCCTGACAGGCCTTTGGGGATCGGCGGCTGTTGCGCTTTTGCCTGCTTTGTGCGCCCTGAGCTTTCCGGAGGCCGCCTGTTTTTTGCTTACGGCGGCTTTTACGCCCTGCGCGGCGCGCTTTCCGCTCTTCGCATTGCGCCTTGAGGCGGCTTCTTCGGGTGATGCTTTCATAGTCAGTTCTCTTTTACTCTGTCAGATATTTTCTCAGGTACCTGTTGCTGTTCTGCTTGCCCACGTCGTTTGTGGTGGAAATGATTATATACACGTCGTCAATGCCGTGATATAGCATCAGGTCGCCTATGCTGCCGCCCGCCTTGTCCCTGTCCCAGTAGCTGTAGCGGAAGTCCACCATATGCACCTCGTCGTAATAAGGGAGCAGGAAGGGTGTAAATACGTTGCCGTAGGAGTCGGTCATAACGAGCGCCTTTCTGCCTGCGTTGACGCCCGTAATCACGCGGCGCCAGGGCGTGCGCGTGTTGTTCATGTATGAGCGGTAGGTATTGACCTTGTAGTTCATAAGGTCTATCTCTTTGCTTCTGGTCTTGTAGGATATTACAAAGGACCTTGCGGGCAGCAGGGGATGGAGCACCTCGAATACGTCCGTATTGCCGTTCTTGTCGGCGGCGGAACGCAGGTATTCGTATTCATACTCGTCGTAGGATATCACGGGCAGCCCCTGATAGTGCAGTATATCCCTTGCCACGTAGTATGCGCCCAACGCCGTCCAGTGGTGATCGGTCAGGTAATAGATGTACTCGCCGTCCGCCAGATGGGGCTCCAGTATGGCCGGCACGTTGAAAATGTGTATGCGGTCACTGTCCGTGTAGGCTTGCAGCTGAGTTTCCAGCGTGGATTCCCAGCCGCAGTATACCTCGGGCTGGGTCGTCCAGCGGTGAGCCATGTCCGCCACGGGCGAGCGGGCGAAGTATATGCTGCCGTCCTCGGGGAGGTATTTGAGCACGAGCTTGAGATTGTCTGCGTATTCGGAGATGATATCCGTCGGGTAGGACACGAGGGTAGTCGAGCCTCCGTCCACCTTGTTCAGGCGCAGATAGGCCGCCTTGCCGGAAATATTCGTCTCCGTTTCGGGGCTCAGGTATGCCCCTTGGGGTTCGTCTTTTTCGTTTTCCGGCATTGAGGGTTCATTCTCTAAATAGGCAATGAGCTCTTCGGGCGAGGCTGAGGCGGTATCTTCTTCGGCTTCCCCGCCGTCAAACGCCGCGCCCTCGTTTGCCAGCTGCTGCTCGAGCGTTTTGGCCTTGACTTCCATCTGCTCGTCCGCGGACAGCGTATTAAATACCCCGGTCACGTGTGAAGTGAAATTCTTTATGTAGCTGCGCCCGATAACGGCATCGGACAGGAAATCGTCAAAGCCGTGCATAAAGGATGCGTCGGCGACGCTTTTAAGCGACAACTCGGGGAAACCGGCCAGCATGCGGTTCTCCTCGTCAGATTCGCGCGGATCCTTTTTTGAGACCACCAGAAGAAATATGCCCAGCACCATGCACAGAGCCAGCCACCACACGGCGGCCTTGAATGCCAGCTTATGCTTCACTTCTCCTGCCTCCTCAGAACTGGAAGTAGATGAACGGGTTCACGCTCTGTCCTACGAGGAAGAGCAGGCTCAGCAAAAGCACGCAGCTCAGCGACACCACCCGCGCAATATCGTTCACATTGGCGCTCAAGCGTTTCTCCATCCATTTGCCGAGCTTTGAGACGATGGGCAGGGACGCGACGAAGGCGATCAGCGGCAGCACGGAGTAGGTGCGCATCACGGTTTTGCTGGTTTCGTCGAGGAGACCGCCGCCGCCCGCGCCGACCATGGCGGCAAGGTGTTTGCCCAGGTCGCCCACGTCGCTGTAATAAAATATGGCAAAGCTCACGACCGCCACTATGAAGTTGAGCAGCCAGCGCAGGGGCTTTGGCGTCTTGTCGAGCGCCTTGCCGAAGGCGAACTTTTCAAGCACCATCATTATGCCGTAGTATTCGCCCCAGAGCACGAGGCACCAGTTGGCGCCGTGCCACATGCCGGTGAAGGTCCACACTATCATGGTTACTATGATGGTGGCGAGGTTGCGGTAGAACATGCGGCCGTGCTTCGCGCTTTTTTTCATTGAGAGCTTGCGCACCCAGCCCGAGCGCATGATGGGGTACATGAGATACTCGCGGAACCAGTCGCCCAGAGAAATGTGCCACCTGCGCCAGAATTCGCCCGCGGAGAGCGACACCAGCGGATGATCGAAGTTTTCGCGGTAGTGGAAGCCCAGTATGCGGCCTATGCCTATGGCCATGTCGGAATAGCCGGAGAAGTCAAAGTAGACCTGCAGCATGTACACGAACGCCGCGTACCACGCGCCGCCCAGCGAAAGCGCCGCGCCGCTGCCCGCCATGGGCAGATCCTTCATTATCATGCCCAGAATATTGGCGAATATGACCTTTTTTCCGAGACCCACGATAAATCTCTGCATGCCGGCGGAGAAGTCGTCGGGCGTGGTTTTGCGTTTGCCGATCTCCTGCGCCACGTCAGAATAGCGCACTATGGGCCCCGCGATCAGCTGGGGGAAGCAGCTTACGTAGAGCAGAAGGCGCCAGAAGGATTTTTGCGCCTTCACCTCCTCGCGGTACACGTCCACGGTGTAGGAGATGATCTGGAAGGTGTAAAACGATATGCCTATGGGCAGCGCAAAGCCCTTTAAACGCGTCTTTGCGCCAAATATGGACAAAAAGGTGTTTGCAAAGAAGGTGGAATACTTGCAGGCGAACAGCAGCGCGCCGGCAAAAAATACGCCTGCGGCCAGAAACGCCTTTTTCACCTTGGGGTTTTCGCTGGAATCTATCACGGAGGCGCATATCCAGTTCACGAGCGCCGAGGCCACCATCGCAAAAATCCAGAGCGGCTCGCCCCAGGCGTAGAATAAAAGCGATACGACCAATAGCACGCCGTTTCGCCAGCGCATCGATTTTTTTATAAAATACAGCCCGAGCACTATGGGCATGAAAAGCAATAGGAAAGTGAGAGACGAAAAAACCATACCGAATTCCCCTTTGAACCGTAGTCATATGCATTATAACAAATATCGCGCGATTAATAAAGAGTAAAATCGTTTAAAACTCATTCAGGGGCGCATTTTCTTGCGCAACCTTTTATTTATTTCCATAAGCGGCAACCGCCCCCGCCTTCGGCAATCGAGGCGGGGGGCGGTTGGCGATTAAGGCGCGTTTTCAGCCCTGGGGCTTGCCGTCCTGCTCCTCAGGCGCGGTGTCCTGTATGAAGTATCTGGGGCGGCGCTTGGCTTCGGCGTAGATTTTGCCGATGTATTCGCCTATAAGGCCGAGGGAGGACATAATAAGGCCGCAGCACAGCCACACCGAAAACGCGGTAAAGCCCAGCTGCATGCCGGGAATAATAAGCAGCACGAGGCCGGCTAAAAGGGTTATGAATGTAATCATCAGCCCCAGCAGCCACACCAGCATTATCGGCCGCACGGAGAAGGAGGTCGCGCCCTGCATGGCGAGGGAGAGCATCTTTTTTATGGAATACTTGCTTTCGCCCGCGAAGCGCTCGTTTCTTTCGTAGGTAACGGTTTGGGTGTTAAAGCCTATCAGGGGCACCATGCCGCGCAGGTACAGGTTCACCTCGTCGCAGGCGAGCAGCGCGTCGAGCGCGCGGGCGGACAAAAGGCGGTAGTCCGCGTGGTTGAACACGGTCTCGGCGCCGAGCAGCTTCATAAGCTTATAGAAGCTCTCCGCGGTAAAGCGCTTTAAGAACGTGTCGGTGTCGCGTTTGCTCCTGACTCCGTACACCACGTCCGCGCCTTCTTTGTACGCTTCAACAAAGCGGCGCATGGCATTTATGTCGTCCTGCAGGTCGGCGTCTATGGTGATTACGCAGTCAAAGCGGCCGCGCGCCTTCTCCATGCCCGCCCACAGCGCGTTCTGGTGGCCGCGGTTGTGGGAGAGGCGTATGCCCGTAAACAGGGGGCTGCTTTTACTTAAGCCGGAAATCAGCTTCCACGTGTCGTCGCGGCTGCCGTCGTCCACAAACAGCACGCGGCTGTCGGGAGAAAGCACGTCCGCGTTTTCGTTTATGAACGCGTTTAAGCGCTTTGAGGTCTCGGGCAGCACCTCCTGCTCGTTGTAGCAGGGCACTATTATGCAAAGCTTAGGGTTATTTCGTGTCATTTTGCCGTTTCCTCCGGGGGAAAAATCGCTCTATTTTCTCACCACGCTGCCTGCGCCCAGCAGCTTTATGAGGCTTTCGGCGTCGTAATCCTCGCTGACCCACAGATTTGAGGGCGCAAGGTAGTTTTTGCCTTCCTCGGGAAAATAGAAGTACACCTTTATGCTGCCGGGCGTGGTCTCGAGTATGAACTGCGCGGCGTCCAGCTGGCTGCGGTCGAGCTTCAAAAACAGCTTGCCCGTCGCTTGCTTGGACTTGCCTTCGGCCTCATTTGTTCCCCTCTCGGCGTCGGTCCTCATGGGGCGCAGGCTTTCGAGTATGAGGTTTGGCAGCTTGCCCTCGCGGGAGGACAGGCGGCCGCTCATTACGACGGTGTCGCCCTCGTTTATGGAGGCGCCTATGCTCTCGTAGGTCTTGGGGAACACCAGCACCTCGGTGGTGCCGTAGAGGTCCTCGAGGCTCACTATGCCCATCAGCTGCCCCTGCTTTGTGGCGCGCTGGGTCTTTGAGGCGATTATGCCGCCCATTTCCACGCGGCGGCCGTCGAGCTTGATCTCGTCGTTGCCCTCCTCCTGTGTGCGCTGTATGTAGGCGGAGTTGATTTTGAATTCATTGAGCTGCTCGCGGTACTCGTCGAGGGGATGGCCGCTTAGGTATATGCCCGTGAATTCCTTTTCCATGGCCAGCTTTTCGCGGGGCGAGAAGTCCTTGAGCGGCGGCAGATCTTCCTTGACCTCGGCGGCCAGCGTCTCGTCCTCAAACAGGCTCACCTGCCCTATGGAGACGCGGCTTAATTGCTTGCCCGCGGCGTCCATAGCCATCTCGTACACGCACAGCTTCTGGGCGCGGTTGCCGCTCATGCCGTCAAACGCACCGGCCTTTATCAACGACTCCACGGCCTTTTTGTTTATGGCGGTGCCCGCCAGCTTGTCTATAAAGTCGTGCAGGGTTTTAAAGGGTTCTACCTGACGCGCCTCGAGTATGGCCTGAATCGCGTTGTGCCCCAGATTTTTTACCGCGCTCAGGCCGAAGCGAATCGTCTTGCCCTCGACCGAAAACTTTTCGACGCTCAGGTTTATGTCCGGCGGGGCGACGGTTATGCCGTTTTTGCGGCAGAAATGTATGTAGTAGGCCACCTTGGTGCTGTCCGAGGAGACGGAGTTGAGCATCGCGGCCATGAATTCCACGGGGTAGTGGCGCTTGAGCCACGCGGTCTGCACGGCCACCAGCGCGTAGCACGCCGCGTGCGCCTTGTTGAAGGCGTAGCTGGCGAAGGCGGTCATCTCGTCGAATATCTGCTCCGCCGCCTGCTCGCTCACGCCCCTGCGCAGCGCGCCGGGCACGTCTATGGTACCGTCGTCGTTCAGCTTGCCGTGGATGAAGTATTCCTTTTCCTTCGCCATCACGTCGTGCTTCTTTTTGGACATGGCGCGGCGCACGAGGTCGCTTCGGCCCATGGAGTAGCCCGCGAGGTCGCGCACTATCTGCATCACCTGCTCCTG
>JAFPYA010000351.1 GCA_017412445.1 Clostridia bacterium | reverse complement strand
GGCGTCGAGCTTGTCGGTGATCACGCGCACGTCGGGATCAAGGTGGCAGGCCTCGGCGATGCCGCCCGCGTTATCCGCGATGGGGCCGAAGGCGTCGATGGAAACGGTAGCGCCCAAGAAGGACAGCATACCAAGCGAAGCGGCGGCTATGCCGTAGGTGCCGCACAGAGCGCCGGAGCCGATGAGCGCAACGCCGATGAGCAGCACGGGCAGAAGCACGCTGCGGGAGCCGATCGCGTCGCCCTTGGTGATTACGAAGGCCTCGCCCTCGGTGGCGATTTCGCCGAGCTTCTTAGTGGGCTTATAATCGGTGGAGGTATAGTATTCGGTGATTACGCCGATGGCTACGCCGCTGATAATGCCCATCACGACGCACAGCCAGGGGGACACGAAGCCCCACTTGAAGCCGAACAGCTTATAGGCCGCAACGCTGCCCTTGCCGGCAAACATTATGGCCGCCGCTCCGCAGCCCAGCACAAGGGTTGCGCCCGCGGAAATCCAGGTGGCGAGGTCAAGCTCCCTGGAGGGATCGTCGCTCATCTTTTTCTTGAACTGAGCAAGGCCGAGGCCTACGAGGCAGCCCACAAGGCCGAGCCCGGCAAGGAGTATCGGGAAGTAGACCATCTTGTCCATCATGCCCTCGAGCTTGGCGAGTGCCGCTTCTTCACTCTCTATACCGAGCTTGGTTGCGAGATCGCCTGCGGCTTTCAGGTCATTGAACTGTGATACGGCTATCATCATCGACGCCGCGATGGTGGCCACGAAGCTCTCGAGCAGGTCGGAGCAGTTGCCTGCGTTGTCGTTTACGTTGTCGCCGATGAAATCCGCGATGACGTTGGGCACGCGGCTGTCGTCCTCGGGCATGTCGTGGCGGAGCTTAGCCAGAATGTCGGAGGAGATATCGGCCGCCTTGGTGTAGTTGCCGCCCGCGACGCGGTTAAACATGGCAACCAGTGAGCAGCCCAGAGAGTAGGTGCTTATGCGCATCAAAGAGGAATTGATGCCCGGGATCTTGGTCAGGAAGCCGCCGCCGGCAGCGCTGTGATCCACGCCGAAGATCAGGAGAATCAGTATCATGCCCAGCATGCCCAGCGCCTGCACAAGCAGACCCGAGATGCTGCCGCCGCACAGGGCGACCTTTACGGTTTCACCTATGGACTTGGTTTCACGGGCTTTGTTGGAGGTGCGGACGTTTGCGTAGGTCGCGCTCCTCATGCCCATTATGCACACCACGCTGCTCATTGCAGCGCCGAGTATGAAGCTGATTGCCGCGGTCTTTTCGATGAAGATGCTCAGGATAAGAGCAACTATAACCACGACGATGCCTATCATTCGGAATTCTGTTTTGACAAACGTCTGAGCGCCGGAGCGAATAATCGAGGCCAGCTCGATCATGTCTTCGGTGCCTTCGTTCATCTTTTTGATGTTGAGATAGTTCCAGCACACGTATGCAATCGCCGCCACAACCACCACCAGCATCAATATGCTGATCAAAACCATACGGAAAAACCTCCCTTATTGATTGTCGGGTCAATTATAGCATAATGCCCGCGTTCGTTGCAAGTCACATTTCTAACAAATGTGTTAAGCAGATGGTACTATTTGAGCGGGTTGCCTTCGCTGTCAAACAGAGGCAGAGTCTGCAGGAACTTTATGTCCTTGCGTTCAATCGCGTCGCCCTCGGCGAGTATGGCCATCTTGCCCACGATGTTGCCGCCGGCCTTTGTGACCAGAGTCTCAAGCGCCTTGAGCGATTCGCCGGTGGAGATCACGTCGTCCACTATGAGCACGTCCTTGCCCTTCATGTACTCAGCGTCGGCGCCGTCGATGTACAGGGTCTGGCGATGATCCGTGGTGATGGAGTCGACCTCGGTGGAGAATACGTCTTTCATGTAGAGCTTGACGGACTTTCTGGCCAGCAGATAGCGGTTTACACCCTCCTGACGCGCCATTTCGTGGGCGAGCGGTATGCCCTTGGATTCGGCGGTGATGATCACGTCGTGCTTGGGCGCGATTGCCAGCAGGTCGCGCGCGCTGTTTACCGTCAGTTCCACGTCGCCGAAGATTACGAAGCCCGCAATGCAGAGCTTGTCGTTAAGGGGGCAGATGGGCAGATCGCGTTCGAGCCCCGCCACGTTGATGCGGTAGAATTCTTTCATTGAAGTTCACTCCATTTCTTTTATGACCGTCTGAGCGGTTCAATATCTGATAAGGTCGGCGGCCTTTGCGTCAGCGGCGCGCATGAGGTCGTCCGGGCTCAGGCACACCTGCACTCCCCTTTGCCCCGCGCTGACCGAGATAAAGTCGAACAGGAGGGCGGTTTCGTCGAGGAACGTGGGCAGCTTCTTTTTCATGCCGATTGGCGAGCAGCCGCCGCGTATGTAGCCGGTCAGGGGCTGAAGCTCCCTGACATGAATCAACTCCACGCGCTTGTTTCCTCCGGCCGCGGCGCACTTTTTGAGGTCGAGCTCCTCCGCCACAGGAATTATAAACACGCAGTGGGGCGTTTTGTCGCCCGCCGCAACGAGGGTCTTGAACACCTGCTCGGGCGGCAGTCCCAGTGCCTCGGCGGCGTGAACGCCGCTTAAATCGTCTTCATCGTAGGCGTATTCCCGCGAGGTGAAGGGTATGCCGAGCTTTTCGAGTATACGCATTACGTTTGTGGTTGCCATGCTGCCTCCGTGTGAGGGTAACCGTCATTCGCCCGTAAGCTCCCTCGGGTAGTCCACGCGCATCAGGGTAAGCCCCTGCGGCGGCGCGGTGACCCCAAGGTCGAGGCGGGATTTGCTCTCAAGCGCGCGCGCTATAGCGCCGCTCTCGAGCTTGTGCGTGCCGACCGCCTGCAGCGTGCCGGCGAGTATTCTTACCATATTATACAGAAAACCGTTGCCGTGCACCCGAAGGGTTATAAAGGGCGGGTTTTCCGTTACCGAAATCGCGTCTATGGTTCTTACCGTGTCCTTAACCACGGAGCCGCTTGCGGCAAAGGGCGCAAAGTCGTGCGTGCCCAGCATCGCCTGCGCTTCGAGGTTCATAAGAAATGTGTCGAGCGGGTAAATCACGTGAGCGCACAGGTTGGCGTAGAGCGCGCTCGCGTGAGGATGCGCGTAAAACAGGTAGCGGTACTCCTTGCCAAGCGCCGAGAATCTGGCGTGGAAGGCGCTTGAAACCTCATATGAGCCGGTCGCGCGTATGTCCTTTGGCAATGCGGTGTTCAGGGCAAAGCAGATTTTGTCTGCGGGTATGCGGCACCCGGTGTCGAAGTGTGCGTTTTGCCCAAGCGCGTGCACGCCTGCGTCCGTGCGACTTGCGCCCGTCACGGTCAGGCCGTCCTCGCCGGTTACGCGGCGCAGGGCTTCCTCCACCCTTTGCTGTACGCTTACGGCGTTTATCTGCCTTTGCCAGCCGGCGTAATTCGTGCCGTCATACTCGAGCGTAAGTCTTATTCGGCGCATGTCACAGTACCAGTACGCCCAGCTTGTTGAGCGCAATGACTGCCGCAAGCAGAGCAATGTAAGCAAACGCAGCGTACAAATCCCTCCATGCGAACCTGAGCGGCTTCATCTTCGTGCGGCCCTTGCCTCCCCTGTAGCAGCGCGCCTCCATAGCCATAGCCAGCTCGTCCGCGCGCCTGAAGGCGCTGACGAACAGCGGCACCAGCAGCGGCAGCATGGCCTTTGCACGGCGGATAAGGTTGCCGCTTTCAAAATCCGCGCCTCTGGCCTTCTGCGCCTGAGAAATCTTGTTGGTTTCCTCAATCAGTGTTGGTATGAACCTTAGGGCGATAGACATCATCATCGCCAGCTCGTGCGCGGGAAAGCCCAGCTTGCTTAAGGGCTTAAACAGGCTTTCGAGGCCGTCGGTCAGGGCTATGGGCGAGGTAGTGAGCGTAAGCAGCTGCGTGCCCATGACCAGCATTATAAGCCTTACCGCCATGAACAGCGCCGTTCGCAAGCCCTCGCGGGTGATCTTTATTATCCACCACTTCCAGAGCACCTCGCCGCTGTTTTGCAAAAAGATGTTCAATATGAATGTGAATATGACTATTATCGCTATCGGCTTTAAGCCGCGCAGCACGAATTTTATCTTAAGTCCCGCTATCCACACGCACAGAAGTATGAACAAAAGAATCGCGCCGAAGCCCGCAAAGCCCTTGCACACGAAAATGCACACCAGCAGCGCCACGGTGAGCAGTATCTTTGTGCGGGGATCCAGCTTGTGAATGGGGCTGTCCCCCGGGAAATATTGTCCTATGCTTATATTTTTGAGCAAGCTCCGTTACCTCTTGAATTTGTTTATGAGCGCGTCGCGCAGCGCTTCTATCGTGTATATATCAGGGCTCAGTTCAAAGCCGCGCTTGTTTAAGCGGTTTCTGAGCGCCGCGGCCTGAGGCAGCCTTAAGCCCATGCCTTCCAGCGCGTCCACATTCGAGAACACCTCGCCGCAGGGGCCGTCGAGCACCACCTTGCCCTTTTCAAATACTATTATGCGCTTGCACAGCCTCGCCACGTCGTCCATCGAGTGTGAAACCATTACAACCGTGGTGCCGCCCTCGTGAATTGCCTTGACTATGCCGAGAATTTCCTCCCTGCCTATGGGGTCGAGCCCCGCGGCGGGTTCATCAAGTATCAGTGTCTTAGGGTGCATGGCAAGCACGCCCGCGATAGCGGCGCGGCGCTTTTGGCCGCCCGAAAGCTCGAAGGGCGACTTTTCCCAGTCCTCAGGCTTAAGTCCCACGGTGTGAAGGGCTTCCTCGGCGTGCCGCCTTACCTCGTCCTCGCTCAAGCCCATGTTTTTCGGGCCGAAGCTGACGTCCTTTATGACCGTCTCTTCAAAGAGCTGATACTCGGGATACTGAAACACCAGGCCGACTTTTCTGCGCAGCGCGGCCTTGTCCTTGCTTTCGTTTATGTCCTCGCCGTCGATGGTCACCTGTCCGCCCGTAGGCTTTATGAGCGCGTTCAAATGCTGTATGAACGTGCTTTTCCCACTGCCCGTGTGGCCTAT
>JAFPYA010000030.1 GCA_017412445.1 Clostridia bacterium | reverse complement strand
TACCCCACGCTGCTGAACGAGGAGGGCAGCGCGCTGTTCGGCGCGGAGGAGAGCAGGCTCATAAACGAAGCGACGAAGTGGTTCAACGGCGAAATAGAGAACATAGTGAACGGACTTAACGCAGAGGGAATGAAGATTTGCTTCGTGTCCGTGGAGGAGCCCTTCTACGGCCACGAGGCCTACTGCCAGGACGCCTACATCAATCCCATAATACTGGGCTCGAAGGCCGAGGACCTCGACACGACCTCCGCCATGAGCGGCTACTCGATGCACCCCAACGCCACGGGCGCGGCGGCCATCGCCCAAAGCGTACAGCAAAAGATAGACGAGATCACAAAATAAACCGCCCTCCCTCACGGGAAGGCGGCACGCGCTTGGATAATTGGATCACTTTTTGTCCTTCGGCGGATTCAGTCTTGCGATCACGCCCTGCTTTACCAGCGAGGGGCGCACCGACCAATACAGGAAGGGCGCGAGGAATGCGCTCACGGCGGCGTTTATGAGCGAGGCGGGCAGCTTGCCTATCATGTATACCAGAGCGCCCTTTAACAGGGTGTTGCCCTCGAGCGCCGCGGCCACGGACTTGGAGGAGCCCGCGTTCACTACGCCCAGCGCCACCCACAAAAAGCTCTTGAGCATGTAAAGGGCGGTGTAGGTAAGGGCGGCTATGGCGCTTATCACAAACAAAAGCGGGGTGTGCTCGCCTCGAAGCTCCTCACTTTCTGTCACGTGCCTGCGGCACAGCTTCAAAAGTATGCCTGCCACAAAGGCCATGGCGAATTTGCTTATAAAGGTCACGAACGCGTCCAGCAGGCCGTAGCCGCCCAGGGTCACGTCGTATAAAAACGAGCCGAGCCCCGCGGAAATGCCCGCGTCCACGGGCGCAAGTATGTAGCCCGCGAACACGCACACGGCGTTTGCCAGGTGCACCTTGCTCGAGCCCAGAGGGATTCTGACCAGCGTGCCCACATACACCAGCGCCGCAAGAAGCGCCATAAATACCAGACGATAAAGCGCGTTGTCAGACGAATCGCGCTTTGCCATAAGCTTCACCTCCCGGTGTTGTTGTTGGCGATATTATAGCCCCCGAGTTTGTGCTTTCGGCTAAATTCATATTATTAAAAAGTAAACCCGCCATACCCGTTAGCTTTGACCTGGTATAGGCAAAAGCTATGGCGGCTTCAAGGAGTGATATTATGCAGACGGTACTCGTTTCAGGCGGCTCAAGAGGCATAGGCGCCGCCACGGTGAGGGAATTGACCGCGCGCGGCCTGTGCTGCTGCTTTCTGTACGAAAAGGACGAAAGGGCAGCGCGCACCGTGCAGGCGGACACGGGCGCCAGCGCCATACGCTGCGACGTGAGTGACCCCAATCAGGTAAAGCGCGCCTACCGCGAGGCCCGCATAATCATGGGCAAGGTGGAAGGGCTCGTGTGCTGCGCGGGCACCGCGCTCAAGGGTCTCTACACCGACATAAGCCCCGAGCAGTGGCGGCTTCTGTCCTCGGTGGACATAGACGGCTGCATATACTTGAGTCAGGCCGCACTGCCCGACATGATACGCCGCAAAAACGGCTCAATCGTGTTTGTTTCGAGCATATGGGGCAGCGTGGGCGCGAGCTGCGAGGCGCACTATTCCGCCGCCAAGGCCGCGCTGCACGGGCTGACCAAGGCGCTTATGAAGGAGGTCGGCCCCAGCGGCATACGCGTGAACTGCGTGGCGCCCGGCGTGATAGACACCGACATGAACGCGGATTTGAACGAGGACGACAGGCGCGCGCTTATGGATTCGACGCCTCTTGAGCGCCTCGGCCGCCCCATTGAGGTCGCCAAGGCCATAACCTTCCTTCTGAGCGAGGAAGCGAGCTTCATAACCGGGCAGGTGCTGGGCGTGGACGGCGGCTTCACGGGCTGAAGACACACAGGCGCGTTTTGTCACATTATTCAACAAAATCTATTGAAATGGCGGCGTAATTTTGCTATAATCCAGTTTGGTGGCAAAGCCTTTCCTTATTACGGAGGTGCCTCATGGCTGGCAGAGTTTGCCCGCATTGCGGCGCGGTAGTTACGGTCGATGTGCGTAACTGCCCCATCTGCCGCAAAAGCATGTCGGGCAGCAGCTACGGCGTCCCCGCGCCCGCCCGGCTTTACGAAAAAAAGAAAAGAAGAAATACTCGTTCATAATCGCAGTAATTATCATTCTGATAATTATTGCACGCCTGTCTCACGGCTCCGGTTACCGGGGAGGCTACGACAGCCGAAGCGGGTCGTCGTATTACTATTATAACGACCGCTACGACGATTACGACGATTGGGACAGCTCAAGCGACTATGACTGCTGGGACTCAGACGACACCGACTGGGACAGCGACTGGTGATATGTGGAGGTATAGATGGAAGAAAGACATTGCCCATATTGCGGGGAGAAGATAACGGGCCGCAGCCTAAAATGCTTTAAGTGCGGGCGCGACCTGCCTCAGGAGTACTACGCGCGACAAGACGCCCCTGGCGGCGCCTACGGCGCGGACGCGTACAGCATGGACGCGTACAGTTATGAACAGAATAACGGCTCGGACGCATACGGCGCGCAGGCCGCTAATTCCGGCGGCAAGGTGTGTCCGCGCTGCGGCGCGCGCATCACATCGCGCCGCCTGACCTGCCCTGAGTGCGGCTACGTGCTGCCGCCGGAGGTGATACAGAATTCCTCCGGCCTTGCGAACCCCTCTTACGGCGTGGCCGAAGCGGGCGAAGGCGAAACCGTGCCGCCCGAGGAGCCTGAGGAGCTGATAGTGCACCCGACCACTATAGAGGAACTAAAGCTCTATGGCAAGCAGAAGGGCATGCCGCTTATAAAGATGCGCTTCTTTATAGGCGTGGATTACAGGGAGCCCAGGGCGTTTGGCATTTACCGCGACGGCGAAAACGTGATAGTATACAAAAACAAGGACAACGGCCAGCGCGCAATACGCTACCGCGGCATGGACGAGGCGTTTGCGGTAAACGAGATATTCCAAAAGCTGCTGGACGAGTGCCACCTGCGCGGCATATATCCCGACAGGCAGCCGGGCGACGGCACGCCCGTGCCTCCGCCCGTTTCAACGCCAGGAAGGCGCGGGCGGCTAAAGAAAAGCGAACGCATAGTGGTAATCAGCGTGGCGGCAGTGATTATCATACTGTTCCTTGCCGCCATAATCATAGGCCGCGAGACCCACGGCTATTACCGCCACAACGACACGCTCTACTACAGGGACGGCAGCCGCTGGTATTACTACGACGACGGCTGGCTGCTGTACTCCGGCGCGATGTGGGACTACGAGGACGACTATCTGGGCTACGGCTACGAGGACGAATACGGCGGCTACGACGTAAGGGATTCGAGCTTATGGGACGACTATCATTCCGGCAGCTCGGACAGCGACTACGACAGCGGTTACGACAGCTGGGACAGCGGCGGCACCGACTGGAGCAGCGACTGGTGATGAACAAATACCTGCGCCCGCGCGTCAAAGCGGCATAAGGAGGTGCTTTTATGAAAAAGCTTATCTGTGCCGCGCTGATGCTTGCGCTTGTGCTCTGCTTTGCGGCAGCTGAGGAACTTGACTTTTCTGCCGTGTCCGGCCTTGACGAAATGTTTGAAAAGCTGGACGCCGGCGAGACCCTCGTGCGCTTCGTCTACCGCGACTTTGCCCTCGAGATTCAAAACCGCGACTTTGAAAGCGAGGACCCGGAAGAGCTCTGGCGCATAGCGGACGCTATCAGGGCAGTAGAGATCGACAGCGCCCACGGTCTGTTCATAACCGACTGGTACCCGTACATGGAGTTCTGCTTAAGCGACGGCAGCGTGTACATACTGCGCTTTGACCACATGATGCTCGAGACCCCGGATGGCAACTACATCCTCAAAAACGACGAGGCGCTCTGGCAGCTGATAGGAGAGCTATCGCAAAAATACAATCAGCGCTGAGCCGTTGCCGTGGGCAAACACAG
>JAFPYA010000350.1 GCA_017412445.1 Clostridia bacterium | reverse complement strand
CTTGCTCAGGTATAAACGCGGTTTCCTGCCGGGAATGCCCGCATAGAGCCGTGAGAGCGACCGCCCGGGCCTCAAGAGCGCCCCCGCGAGCCTGCGCTTGAGTTTTATATAGGCGCTCAGGCGAACGGCGAACGCCAAAGCGCTGCCGATAGCCCAAACGATAAGCGCCGCGTCGCCCAGAGATATGGAAAGCTTCCGCCTTTCGGACGATGGCGAGGCGGTTTTTCCGGCGGCGATTTCTGCGGTCTGCCGAACGGGCGCATTCAGTTCATCCGCCCGTTCGGTGTCTGCCAGCGGCATCACCGGCGCTGCCCCGCGCGCTGCGGTTTCATAGACAGGCGCAGCCTCAGCCGGAGCGCCGCCGGCCGCGGGCAGAAAGCCCGGCAGCGGCAGGCAAAAACGAATGAGCACGAGCAGCCACGCGTAGTAATACAGCGCAGCCGGCATTCGTTTGCCCGTGAGAAACCGTAAGCCCAGCAACAGGCACGTTAGCGCGCTGCCCGAGACGGTGAGCCATATCAGCGTATTCATTTCTTATCCCCTTCGTCAAACATCCGCTTAAGCTCATCTATGTCGGCCTTCGTCAGCCCGTCGCTCGTCACCAGCGCGGACACGAGCGCCCTCGCGCTGCCGTTATACAGGCGTTTTATCAGGTCGTGGGTCGCCCATGCGTCGTATTCCTTGCGTGAAATCAGCGGCGCGTAATAAAACACCTTTTTCTTTTCCTGTCTGAGCGCACCCTTCCGGCACAGGCGCGTTATCAGCGTTTTGACGGTGGTGGGCTCCCAGCCCTTGCCCTCAAAGAGCCGCTCGCGTATCTCGGTCACGCTCAGCGCCTTCTCCGCCTCCCATAAAACCTTCATGATCTCAAGCTCCGCTTCGGAGATCCTGCTGGCCGATTCGTCAGACATCCTGTTTCCTCCATATAAACAACAATTGTAGCCTCTTGATATGAATTATATCTCGCGAGACTACATCTGTCAACAAATTTACATATATATAATATTGTGACCGTAGCGGCGCGTTTTTCCTTTATAAATCCGCGCAAAAAGGCCGTTTTTCGTTTGCACGCGCGGCGGCACTGCAAATACTGATAATCCTTTTCTCACTATTGACAATTATTGAGCGCTTCGTTATAATATGTTTATGAATTTAATGTAATGAGGCATTTAAGCCGCATACGCTTTGACTTAAACCGACCTCCGCTCCGACTCTTTTTACTTTAGGGAGATAGCGCTATGGTTAAGTCCGCCGGGCGCGTAAGGCGCAAAAAGAAAAGCTTTTTCAAGTATGTGTGGGAGTACCGCACGCTTTTGCTGATGCTGCTGCCGGCCGTGGCGCTGGTGTTTGTATTCAGCTATCTGCCCATGTTCGGCACGGTGCTGGCATTCAAAAAGTACAGCATGAAGCTGGGCATATTCAAAAGCCCCTGGATAGACCCCATATTCAAGAATTTCAGATTTTTCTTTAAAAGCGGCAAGGCGCTGACGGTCACCCGCAACACCGCCCTGTACAACCTTGTATTCATTTTCACAAACAACATACTCGAGGTCCTGTTCGCAATTACGCTAAACGAAATGCGCCACAGGGCCAGCAAAAAGCTGCTTCAGTCGGCGATTTTCCTGCCGTACTTCATTTCGTGGGTAATAGTCGGTTCAATCGCCTACTCGCTTCTGAGCTACGAAACCGGCACGTTCAACTCCATAAGGGAGGCGCTGGGCGCGGGGCGCACCGACTATTACGCAAAGCCAGGCATCTGGCCGTACATAATAACCTTCTTCAACGCCTGGAAGGGCGTGGGCTACGGCACGGTGGTGTATCTGGCCGCGATAACCGGCATAGACAACACCATAATGGAGGCGGCGGAAATCGACGGCGCGAACATATTCCAGCGCATAAGGTACGTCACCATCCCCTCGCTCACGCCCACCATAATCACGCTTACGCTGCTTGCGCTGGGGCGCATGTTCCGCGGAAACCTCGACTTGTTCTATCAGCTGGTCGGCAGGGACGGGCGGCTGTTTGAGGTGACGGACGTGATAGACACATACGTCTTCCGCCTGATGTTTGACAGCAAGGACACCGGGCGCACCGTGGCTATAGGCCTGTATCAGTCCGTGCTGTGCTTTATCACCATAATAATAGCAAACGCCATCGTCAAAAAGAAGGACCCCAACTACTCGCTGTTTTAGAGGTGCGCGAAATGATTGAGTCCAAAATAGTACCCGCCGCGCGCAAAAGGCGGCGCAAGGATGAGACGGTCTTTCGCCTCGTCACCTATCCCCTGCTGATAATCTTCGCGCTTATGTGCATAGTGCCGTTTTTGCTGGTGATAGGCGCGTCCTTCGACTCGGAGCAGTCCATCGCCCGCAACGGCTACCACCTCATCCCGCGCGACCCCACGCTGGCCAGCTACGCCCAGATATTTTCAAACGGCAGCTCGATTGCGCGCGCCTACGGCATAACCACCTTCATCACCGTGGTAGGCACAGCGGCCAGCACGTTTATAAACATGATGACCGGCTACGTGCTTATGCGCAAGGATTTTAAATGGCGCAACGGCTTCAGCTTCTACTTTTTCTTTACCACGCTGTTTTCGGGCGGCCTCATGCCCTGGTACATGGTCTGCACAAAGCTGGGCCTGAGCGACAGCATATGGGCGCTGATAGTGCCGAGCCTCGTGTCCGTATGGAACATAATACTCGTGAAGGGGTTCATGGCGAGCATACCCTACGAGATCACCGAGTCCGCCAAGATAGACGGCGCGGGCGACTTCAGAATATTCATACGGCTCATCTGGCCCCTGTCCACGCCCGTAATAGCCACCATAGGCCTTTTCACGGCGCTGGGCTTCTGGAACAGCTGGTACAACACCATGCTGTTCATAAACGACCCGAACATGTACAGCCTGCAGTATCTTTTGTACAAGCTGATAAACGACGCGCAGGCCATGCGCCAGATAGCCGCCGAATCCGGCGAAATAATAAACACCGTGCCCATTGAGGCCATGAAGATGGCTCTCACCGTCGTCGTGACCGGCCCCATACTGCTTCTGTATCCCTTTGTGCAGAGGTACTTCATAAAGGGTCTCACCATAGGCTCGGTGAAGGGCTGAACAGGTACAATTGGGGCGTTGCCCCTGATTAATAAAGGAGGATCTCTTATGCGTAAACTTATTCCCCTTATGTTGGCGCTTATGATGGTGCTGACAATGCTCCCCGCGCTGGGCGAGACCGCCAAGACCTACAACGGCATTGACGTCTCCGAGCACGTGGACATCACCCTCTACTACGTGGGCAACCAGTATGGCGACGAGGACATGGTGTTCGCCTACGTAAACGAAATTCTGAACGACAAGATCAACACCACCGTTAACTTCAAGGCGCTGAGCATGAGCGACTACGCCCAGAAGTACGACCTGCTGCTCTCCGGCCGCGACGACGTGGACATCATCTACACCTCCGGCTGGTGCTTCTATGTGGACGAGGTCGGTCAGGACGCCTTCCTTGAGATCACCGACGAGATGATCGAGAAGTACATGCCCGAGACCTTCGCCACCCAGGCCAAGGCCTCCTATGTGCAGGGCATCATCGACGGCAAGCTCTACTACATGCCCGCCTGCAAGATCGGCTACGGCCATCCCACCGCGCTGATCCGCGGCGACCTGCGCGAGAAGTACGGCCTGCCCGAGCTCAAGACCCTTGACGACCTGTACACCTACATGCTCAAGGTAGCCGAGGACAAGGAAAGCGGCGTAGCCTTCGCCTATAACGCCTCCCTGAACGGCAAGGCCCTGCAGACCCTGTTCTGCACCACCGCCAACAGCATGATCACCGTGGACAACAACTACTTCTATTACAAGTATGAGCCCGGCAAGACCGATTACACCGCCGACGACATAAAGTACCTCTTTGAGACCGAGGAGTTCAGGGCCTTTGCCGCTCAGATGAAGACGCTGGCCGACGCGGGCACCTGGTCCAGAAGCGCCATAAACAACCAGACCACCGTAAACGATTCCTTCCTCAACGGCACCTCCGCCGTGTTCATCGAGAACCTCGGCACCTGCGGCAACATCGCGGCCTCCGTACTCAAGTCCAACCCCGAGTGGAAGCCCGAGATTTACGACCTGAACCTCGATCAGGTGTCCACCGCCGTGTACGACGCCGACGGCTACGCCCTCACCTACAAGTGCAAGAACGTGGAGCGCTCTCTGATGGTGCTCGACGTGCTCAAGAACGATCCCAACGCCTACGTCGCCATCCGCTACGGCATCCCCGGCTACCACATCGAGATCAACGAGGACGGCACCTGGAAGCAGGGCGAGCACTACGGCCCCTGGACCTACGGCGCTGCTCCCTCCTGGGGACTCAAGAACACGCTGCTCGAGATGGATCAGGAGGGCATATTCCCCACCGTGCCTGAGCTCATGGGCATCTGGGGCGAAATCTCCGTAGACAGCCCCACCGTGGCCTTCGCCTTCTCCACCACCGAAATCTCCGACGCCTGGGCCGGCATAGGCGAGGCCTACACTCAGTACATCCCGCTGCTCCAGCTCGGCCTCGTCGACGACATCGACGGCTGGCTTGACGAGTTCCTGATGAACGCCGAGGACGCCGGTCTTGACGAGGTCAAGGCGGCCATGGCGGATCAGCTGAACGCCTATTTCGCCAAGTAAACCCCGCCCAAACAGAAACGGTGCGGCCATAGTGCGCCGCGCCGTTTTTATTTAGGCAAAAACGTTTTTTTGTTGCGGACGCGGAGCTTGTGTGGTATAATTTACTGGGTTTTGTAAGCATCTTTATGGAGGTTCACCCATGAACGACGTACAGCAACGCGCTGCAGCCAAACATTTTGCTGAATACTGGAAAGGCAAGGGCTATGAAAAAGGTGAAAGTCAAAAGTTTTGGCTTTCATTGCTGACTGACGTTTTCGGCGTGGAACACGCAGCCGAATATATAGCTTTTGAAGATCAAGTTCACCTTGACCATACAAGCTTTATTGACGGATATATCCCCGAAACCCATGTTCTTATAGAACAAAAAGGCATAGGCAAAGACCTTAAAAAGCCCATAAAGCAATCTGACGGAACGCTGCTAAAGCCAATTCAACAGGCGCAGCGTTATGCAAGCGTTTTACCTTATTCGCAGCGGCCCCGTTGGATTATCGTTTGTAATTTTGAATGTTTCCATGTTTACGATATGGAACACCCGCAAAGCGACCCGACAGAAATATTACTTTCTGATTTACCGACACAATACTACCTGCTTGAATTCCTTGTGCGCAAGCAGGATTTGACGCTGCAAAAGGAAATGGAGATTTCCATACAGGCGGGCG
>JAFPYA010000349.1 GCA_017412445.1 Clostridia bacterium | reverse complement strand
CGATGTCGGTATTCATACTGTAGTACTTTTTGTAATTGTCAAAGTTGGAGCCCAGGCCGTGATCCAGATATAGCATGCTGGTCACGCCGTCGAAACGGAAGCCGTCGAAGTGAAACTCCTCAAGCCAGTATTTGATGTTGGACAGGAGGAAATGGATGACCTCGTGTTTGCCATAGTTAAATACGCAGGTACCCCAGGCGCTGTGGTGCCCGCGCTCGCCCGCGTGAAAGAACTGTTCCTGTGTGCCGTCGAAGCTGGCTATTCCCTCCAGCGCATTGGAGCAGGCATGGGAATGCACGATGTCAAGCAGCACAAACATGCCCATCTCGTGCGCGGTGTTTATGAGACGCTTCAGCCCCTCGGGTTCTCCGTACCAGCATGAGGGAGCAAAGAAGTTGGACACCTGATAGCCGAAGGAGGCGTAATACGGGTGCTCCATTATGGCCATAAGCTGCACGGTGTTGTAGCCGGTCTGCTTTATGCGCGGAAGTATGTTGTCGGTAAACTCGTCGTAAGTGCCTATGCGCTCCTCCTCCTGAGCCATGCCTATGTGGGCTTCGTATATAGTGAGAGGGGAGACGCTGCGCTTTCTGTAGCCGCCGTCCGTCCAATGGAAGGGAGTGGCGGGATCCCAAATCTGGCCGCTGAAGTTGTGGTTTTCGTCCTGACAGACCTTCGTTATGTACAAGGGTATCCTGTCAAAGCTTTGCCCGTTGTGCTTAACGCAGACCTTTACGCGCTGGCCGTGTTTGAGCGCGTCTTTGCCCTTGAACTTGATTTCCCACACGCCGCCCTCGGTAATTCGCGTCATGGGGTTGGCGGTGCGGTTCCAGAAATTGAAGTCGCCGATTAAATGCATTTCTTCCGCGGCGGGCGCCCATTCGCGGTACACCCAGCCGTCCTCGGTTCTGTGAAAACCGAAGTACAGGTAGCCGTTGGCAAAGGAGGACAGATCCGCGTATTTGCCGAGTATGGCCTTTTCGGTGGCGGCGAGCCTTTCCATGCGCATGTTTATGTCGCTTTCGTAGGCTCTGAGCTGAGGATCAAGCGTGATCATCTTGAACTCTGTGCGTTTCCTCATGCGTTTCACTTCCTCTCTGCAGTTATTATATAACAAAATTAGCAGAATTTCAATTGAAATTTTAGTGAAAAATGTTTATAATATTGCCAAACCACGCAAGGAGGAAAACTTATGTCAAGCTACGTGACCAGAAAGACGCCCGGCGACACAAGGTGGTTCACGGCCGCGCGCTTTGGAATGTTCATACACTGGGGGCTTTACTCAATGCCTGCAAGGCACGAATGGGTGAAGACCCACGAGCGCATAAGCGAGGAAAAATACGACAAGTATTTCAAATACTTTGACCCGGATATGTACGACGCGAGGGAGTGGGCGAAGCGCGCCAAGGCCGCGGGCATGAAGTACGCGGTTTTGACCACCAAGCATCACGAGGGCTTTTGCATGTTCGACAGCAAATACACCGACTATAAGTGCACCAACACCCCGGCGGGGCGCGATCTGGTGCGCGAATATGTGGATGCCTTCCGGGCGGAGGGGCTGAAGATCGGCTTTTACTATTCGCTGATAGACTGGCATCATCCCTCTTTTCCCATAGACCACCTGCACCCGCGGCGCGACGATCCAAACGCCAAACAGCTCAACGAAGGCCGCGACATGAAGGTGTATGCCGAATACATGCGTTCTCAGGTCAGAGAGCTTCTGACCAATTACGGCAAAATAGACATACTCTGGTTCGACTTCTCATACGACACTCCTACATCAGGCCCCTACGCCAACGGCTGGATGAAGGGCAAGGGCAAGGACGAATGGGAGGCCGAAGAGCTTATCAGGATGGCGCGCGAGCTGCAGCCGGGCATAATAATAGACAACCGCACTCAGATAGAGCAGGACCTCTGGACGCCCGAACAGTATCAGCCGCTTGAGTGGATACGCCACAGGGAAACCGGCGAGCTCGTAACCTGGGAGGCCTGCCAGACCTTCTCCGGCTCATGGGGCTATTACAGGGACGAAAGCACCTGGAAGAGCCCGGAAATGCTTATTCGCATGCTAATTAACACAGTGGCACTCGGCGGCAACCTGCTTATGAACGTAGGCCCCACGTCACGCGGCTACATGGACGAAAGGGCGGTAAACGCGCTTCAGGTATATGAGAAGTGGATGAAGTATAACGGCAGATCCATCTACAACTGCACCATGGCGGAACCCGAATTCAAAGCTCCCGCAGACACCCGCCTGACCCAGTCCATAGACGGCAAGCGCCTGTACGTGCACCTGTTTGCATACCCCTTTGCCCACCTGCAGCTCAAGGGCTTTGCGGGCAAGGTGGACTACGCCCAGTTTTTGCACGATGGTAGCGAGCTCAAATTCACCGAGGGCAGCGTGGATCACTTCTCCGAGGGCGCGGCAAAGTCCGATGACCTGCTCGTAATCGAGCTGCCCGCCGTAAAGCCGGACGTAACAGTGCCCGTTATCGAGCTTTTCCTGAAATAAACCGGGGTGAACTATGGATAAACGCAGCGTTGACAGAATAAACGAACTCGCGGCACTTGCAAAGCAAAGACCGCTGACGGATGAGGAGACAAACGAAAGGCACTCGCTGAGGGAAGCCTACCTCAAGGCCTTTCGCGCCTCCTTCAGGGCGCAGCTCGACAACACCGTGATACAGTACGAGGACGGAACGAAAACCCCGCTTAAGGACGTCCACAAAAAACAAAAGTAGAACAAAAGGCGGTCACCCCACGAGGTGATCGCCTTAATTATTTCAGTAAGCGCTCTTATTTATTGAGACCGTTTTTGACCGCAAAGCTGTCGTCAAGCCATTTTACGCTGCCCGCCTTGAAATTGCCCAGGTGCATTATGCTTTGGAACAAATGTGCAGCCTCATATTTGCTCGTAATCAGGCTGGTCTGGCAGTCGTTCACGTTTCGGCGCGAGCCTACCTGGGCGGGCAGAATGTCTATGCCCGCATCCTCGACGGTGCCGTCCGGGTAAACAGTGAAGGCTTGCCTGTAGATGGCGCAGGTGTATTCACTGGGGCGCAGATTGCCGCCGAAGCAGAAGTTGCCGAGGCTGCCGATTATGTATTTGCCCTTGTACAGCTCTATGCCGGAATACATGTGCGAGTGATTGCCTATCACGAGGTCCGCGCCCATATCGATGCACAGCCGCCCCGCGTGCCTTACGGCATCCGAAACGGAATGGGTGTTTTCAACGCCGCCGTGATAAGACACTATCAGCAAATCACAATTGGGGCGCGCCTCTTTTATTACGCGTTCAATGTCGCTGTCGGTGCTGAGCCACTGATCGAAGCTCACAAAGCCCACTGTCACACCCTTGCACTCGGCGTAATAAATCAGGTCGTAGCCGCATGCACCAACGCCTGCGTCGGTCACGGCCTGCACGGTCTCGTCAAAGCCTGCCTGACCGAAGTTGAATATGTGGTTGTTGGCCAAAGATGCCACCTCGATGCTCGAAACGGCCATGATCTGCGCGTCCGACGGACGGCCTCTGAAAAAGAAGTTTGCCTTGCCATAGGTCTCCTTGGCCGTCGTAAGAGGACCTTCAAGGTTTATGACCGTAAAATCGTCCACTTCAAACACGTCCAGCACGTTTTTGAAAAAATAATCGTAGCCGTAGCTGTCGACGAGCTTGGCAAACATCTTTTCGCTTGAAGCTGTGTGGTTTGCTACGCCGCCAAGCGTACAGTCACCCACGCAGGTTATGAGTATGGTAACGCCGTCCGTTTCGGCAAAGGCGCCGAAAGTGGAAATCATAAGCATGAGCGTTAGCATTAAAGACAGCAGTTTTTTCATGTGAGCCTCCGGGAGCATTTTTGTTATATTATATTGTATAGTGCCATCCCTGTCAAACGTACAATTATGATAACTTTTGTTAAAGAGTATGGAATTTTGTGGCGCAATATGATATAATCATTTTATAATGGGGTTTGCTTGACAGGCAAAACCCGAAACATGCATATTTAAGGAGCCAGACTCATGACTTTTGACAATCGTCCGGTCAAGCGGCCGCCGGACAATACTTCCAAAACCGCATCTGCCGGCGCAGCAAAGCCCGGCATGCAGAGAACCGCGCCAAAATCCACGG
>JAFPYA010000348.1 GCA_017412445.1 Clostridia bacterium | reverse complement strand
GAGCCAAAGATACCAGGATTGGCTGACTGAATTGGGCAGCGAAATCTACATGACCGCCGAGCGCGTAAACGGCGTAATCACCCTTTGGACCGACGGACGCGACATAATCGTCACTCCTCAGTACGAGGACAACCGCGCCAACTGGTACAACGAAATCACGGGCAAGCCGAGGCAATAACCGACCGGCTGACACAAAAAGCGGCTTATGAGGCCGCTTTTCTTATATCGGTTTTATGTACTCGGCGATCACGTTCGCGAGGCAGTCGGCTTCTTCGGGCGCGTACCTGGGTGACATGGCGAGGGAAATGAAGTCGAAGCCGGAGGTCGAAACGTAGTCATCGCCGCTCGCAAATTCGCGGTATTTAACCACGGGCTCTTTGCCGTTCATTGCTTCAAACAGCGAGGGCAGGGGAGGCGCGAGCCTGAGCGCGGTCGGCACGCCGCGCTCGTCTCTTTCATGGACGATTTCACGCGGCATGTCGGGCTTTGAATGCGGGTTTCTCACGTTCTCAAGCAGCGACACCCAGCGAAACGCGAGGGTGAACAGGAGATAATTCGCTTCGTCAAGCT
Source organism: Clostridia bacterium (assembly GCA_017412445.1). Taxonomy (GTDB): domain Bacteria; phylum Bacillota; class Clostridia; order Christensenellales; family Aristaeellaceae; genus RUG14130. Next base: position 1,628 of record JAFPYA010000348.1, on the reverse strand, counting down.
GCTTTAAGCGGTAATAGTCCTCAAGGTTTACGCGGGCGTCCGGCTTGCGGCACAGGGCGTTGTTCATTACCAGACCGGGACCGGGGTATCCTATGCCGAGATCGGAGTGCGCGTCTATGTGCGTCACCTCGAAGGGCACGCTCAGGCGCCCCGCGCGCACCAATTCGTCCCACATGCGCAGCGAGCCGTCGTGCGTTTCATAAATCCGCCCTTCGACGGGCGATAAGCGGCACAGGCGCAGCTTCTCTTCGAGGAAAGCGCGCACCTCGCCTTCGCTCCACGGCTCGTGGCCCTGAAGCGCGGGTCGACATCCGTACCCGGCCAGAGGGCAGGTGTCTGCGAGGAAGAAATCCAGATCGACGTCCAGCACCCTCATTTTGCCGCGAAGCCCCCTATAAGCGCGTTCACCCTGTGCCGCAGGCGCAAGATATAGTCCGGCGAGGCGGGGTAGCGGTCAAACTCTATAGGCGCGCTGCCATCCTCCATGAGCTTTACCACCTGCTCCCTGCCCGTATAGGCTTCGAGCAGCCTGAGCGCGCCTATGTCCTGCACGGCCTGCTTGAAAAGCTTGGCGCGCAGGCTCGGCAAGGCCTTGCCGTCTGGGCCGGGATAGACTATAAAGCAGTCGCCCGCGGGGCTGAAGCCGTCGCCGTCCGTGGTCATATACGGGTTTACGGGGTACTCGGAGAACTGGCTGTTGTAGAAATTGAAGCCCCACTGCAAAAAGCCCCGTATGTCGTACTTGTACATTTGCAGGCCGATTATGCGCGTGCGGGCGGAGGGCATGGCGATAAAGCCGTTGCTCACGTCCGTATGCTGCCCGCAGCAGTAATACGTCCACAAATCCGGCACTTGCCTTTCCAAAAACGGCTTTATGTGGTTCGTTGAGGGCACGGGCTTTGCGACCGCACCGCGGTTGTAAAACTCTATGTCGCTGAGCGCGTCTATCACGTTGAGACCCCTGAGCGCCTCGGCCGCGCCCTCCTTTGCCTTCAAATACCCATCAATCTGTTCCTTTGAGGGCTCGTCCGAGATGTGGAAAAAGCAGCGATCGAGCACGCCCAATTCCTTCAGCTTGCCTCTCAGAGCCGCAAGGTACTATGTGAGAAAATGCCTGTATTCCTCGCCCGCCGCGTCCGTCTCCCAGCCGAAGATGCGCTTTTCGACGCCGTCCACAATGGCGATAATCTTCGGCGCGTGCAAAGCGCCCCACTGGGTGAACAGGTGAGCAATTTCAAAATACCTGATACCTGCGCTTTGGGCGAGCTCTATCCAGCGGCGCAGCTTTTGAAAGCCGAAGCTATATTCATCGCCGCACTTTACTATATCCACGAGCTGGCAGGTCAGCCGCTCGCCGCCCACCTTCGTGTCCAGCGGCGGCGTGTGCACGGGCGTGAGTATGCAGTTAACCGACATATCGGCCGCGGCGCGCATGAAGCTTTCGCATATGCGCCAGAATTCCTCGGAGAACATTTTTACATTATAATAGTTGCACAGTCCGTCGCAGTGAAACCAGCGCGTGTGTATAAGCGTCTGGGCGGGCAGGCGCGCGCCGATAAGCGTGTAAGTGGTTTCCTCGCTCGCAATGACGGCGCCGTCTTCGCCCGTAAGGCTCACTTTGATGGGGT
>JAFPYA010000347.1 GCA_017412445.1 Clostridia bacterium | reverse complement strand
TACGAGGGCAAGGAATTGCGCTTAAAGCAGCAGTACTTCCTTTCCAGCGCGTCGGTACAGTACGCCGTGAAGGACTTTGTGAAGGTCTACGGCAAAAACTTTGACATATTCGCCGACAAGGTCGCCATGCACGTAAACGACACCCATCCCGGCATGGCGATACCCGAGCTTATGCGCATACTCATGGACGAGTACGGCCTCGGCTGGGACAAGGCGGAGGAAATTACCAAAAAGACATTCGCCTACACCAACCACACCGTAATGGCTGAGGCGCTCGAAAAGTGGCCTGAGGACATGGTCAGCCGCCTGCTGCCCCGCATATACATGATACTGCAGGAGATCAACCGCCGCCAGTGCGCCGAATTGTGGAACGTGTTTCCCGGCCAGTGGGAGCGCATAGGCCGCATGGCCACCATTGGCTACGGCGCGGTCAACATGGCAAACCTGTGCATATGGATGGGTCACAGCGTAAACGGCGTGAGCAAAATCCACACCGACATACTCAAAAAGGACGTGTTCCACGACTTCTATCTCGTGGAGCCCGAAAAGTTCACATCCATCACCAACGGCATCACCCACAGGCGCTGGCTTATGATGGCCAACTTCAAGCTCTCCACCCTCATAGACGAGGCGATAGGCGACAAGTGGCGCAAGGACTACGAGCGCCTGAGCGACCTTGAGCCCTTCAAGGACGACGCCGCCTTCCGCGAAAAGTTCTTCGAGGCCAAGCGCTACAACAAGGCGCGCCTGTCCCGCCGCCTGCAGAACTGGCAGGGCGTGACCCTGAGGGACGACGACATGTTTGACGTGCAGGCCAAGCGCCTCCACGAGTACAAGCGCCAGCTGCTCAACGCCCTTGGCATAATGATGCTCTACAACCGCATTAAGGACAACCCGAACATAGAGCTTCAGCCCCGCACCTACATATTCGGCGCCAAGGCCGCGCCCGGCTACTACAGGGCAAAGCTCATCATCAGGCTGATCAACGAAATAAGCAAGCTCGTAAACAACGACCCCACGGTAAACAAATACATGAAGGTGCACTTCGTGGAGAACTACTGCGTGTCTCTGGCGGAGGAACTCATGCCCGCCGCCGACCTGAGCGAGCAGCTCTCGACCGCCGGCAAGGAGGCCAGCGGCACGGGCAACATGAAGTTCATGATGAACGGCGCGGTGACGCTGGGCACTCTGGACGGCGCGAACGTCGAGATTCTCGACGCCGTGGGCAAGGACAATATCTACATCTTCGGCATGACCGCCGAGCAGGTGGAGGGCGCCTACCGCCAGCCCTCGAGGGCCAGCCACATATTCGAGACCAACGCCGAGATTCGCCGCGTGCTGACCCAGCTCATAGACGGCACGCTCTGCCCCGAGCAGCCCGGCCTGTTCAGGGATCTGTACCACACGCTGCTCTTCGGCGACAACGGCAACATGGCGGACAGCTACTTCGTGCTCAGCGACATGCTCAGCTATCTGCACGCCCGCGACCGCATAAACAATGACTACCGCGACCGCGACGAGTGGATAAAGAAGGCCATAATCAACGTGGCGCGCTCGTGGGTGTTCGCCTCCGACCGCACGATTAAAGAATACAACGACAAGATCTGGCACCTGAAAGAGGTAAGGCTGTGATACGCGCCCGCCACGATCCCTACTCATTCATAGACCGCTTCCCCCGGGGCGCATGTCCCGCGGGAAGCGTCGTTTGCTTGAGAATCACCACGCCGGACGCGCCCTCAAGGGCGTGGGTGCGCCTGTGGAGAGGCGGCGGCGAGGACTGGATAAGCATGAAGCCCGTCTCGTCCGACGTCTGGGAGGCGCACGTGCCCGTGGGCGGCGATACGGGGCTTGTGTGGTATTACTTCGTGCTTGAGGACGAGGGCGGAAACCGAACCTACGTGGGCAAGCCGCCCGCACGCGAGTGCGCCATATACGACCACGAGCCGCCCTCCTTTCAGATAACCGTGTACGATCCCGCCTTCGAGACGCCCGAGTGGATGCGCGACAGCGTGATGATGCAGATAATGACCAATCGTTTCGCCATAGGGTCAAAGGGCATACTGCCGCCCGAGGGCAGGGGCGCTTTTCTGCACAAATATT
>JAFPYA010000346.1 GCA_017412445.1 Clostridia bacterium | reverse complement strand
GGCCACCTACAAGGGCGGCATCTACATCCTGCCCCGCAGCAAGGCTGAGGTCTCCCAGCAGAGCGGCATCACCGTGCGCCGCGACCTGATGAGGAAGTATGGCTTTGAGGACGAGCCCACCACGATGGACGAGCTCAAAGATTGGCTGATCGACCTGAGCAACGCCGCCACCGAGGGCGAGGGCTACAAGATCTACGCGCTCGACTTCTACGGCGACCTGATGAACAACGCCCGCTCCACCGCCTTCGCCGCCGCCTTCACCGGTCAGATCGACTGGGGCTGGGACGAGGATGGCAACCGCGAGTACATCATGTTCGATCCCAACTACATCAACTTCCTCGATTGGATGAAGGATCTGTATGACGCCGGTGTGCTCGATCCCGAGTTCGCTCTGGGCAACAGCGAAACCTCCAAGTGGAAGGGCGGCCGCTCCGTCGGTTACCTGACCGCGTGGTACAACTGGAACCAGTCCGCTGACCGCGTGACCAACCGTATTTTCGACAGCAACTGCCCCGATGAGTACGAGTGCTGGTGCATACTGCCCGTAACCGGCGACAACGGCATCGTGATCAACGCCAACTCCAGCGACATCGACTCCTGCATCGCCATCAGCGCCAGCTGCGCCGAGGACGAGGCCAAGATGGCTAAGATCCTTGAGGTGTTCTGCGCCACTGAGGAAGCGTTCCCGGGCTACAACGACGTGCTGAGCTACGGCGTAGAGGGCCTGCACTTCTACTTCGACGAGGACGGCACCAGGAAGAAGACCGACGAGCAGAAGGTCGCCAACACCCAGGGCTACGTAGGCGCCTGGAACCAGATCTTCCTGAAGGTTGACGCCGATCAGGTCGCCTCCAAGTTCATGCGCGCCGGCGCCAGCCGCGCCAGTGACGAGGCCATCGAGCGCGCCTACGCCATCAAGGACGTACTGGCCGACTACCTCGAGACCAGCGGCATCGCTTATTCCAACCAGAACAAGTTCTCCGAGACCTACAACACCTCCTGGTCGACCCTGACCGCCGATCTGAACGCCAACGCGACCAAGTACATCATGGGTGAAATCACCGTTGATGAGTGGAACGCCTACGTGGACAGCATCGTGTCCTCCGCGGAGTATCAGGCGATCGTAGCCGACTTTGCCGACTAATCGCTGAATAAACCACACATACGTCGGGGAAACAGCGCGTCTGTTTCCCCGACATTTTTAGGGAGGAAAAGCTATGCCTGTAAAGCTTCCGAGAGTGATGACCGGCGCGGAGCTGCAATCGATGCTCAAAAGCAGCGTAAATTTTAAGAGTCTTGGCGGCGTGAGGGTGCCGGGGCTCAAGCTCGGTGAGGACAAGCTCAAATGGTGGCGCGAGGCGAAGGTGGGCATGTTCATCCACTGGGGACTGTATTCGATTCTGGGGCGCGGCGAATGGGCGCGCTTCAACGAAAGGATACCCTACGCCGAATACGAGCAGCTCGCAAGCGAGTTTTGCCCGAAGGACTTTTCCACAGACGAATGGGCCCAAATCGCTTCGAGCCTCGGCGCGAATTACATGGTGATGGTTGCGCGCCACCACGACGGCTTCGCGCTTTGGGACAGCCCCGGCAGCTATCTTGCGTTTGACTCCATGCACAGCGCCGCAAGGCGCGACTTCGTAAAGGAGTTTACCGCGAGCTGCCGCAAATACGGCATGAAGGTCGGCTATTACTATTCGCCCATGGACTGGCGCTTTCCGGGCTACTTCGACCCCGAGCGCCTGAAGGACAACGCGCTTTTGATGAAAAAGCAGTGCTATTCGCAGGTGAACGAGCTGGTCACGCGATACGGCGCGCCCGACATACTCTGGTACGACGGCGGCTGGCTCGCCCACAAGGGCAGCGACACCTCGTCGAGCTGGTTCTGGGAGCCGGACAGGCTCAACCGCATGGTGCGCGAGCATGCGCCTGATTGCGTCATCAACCCGCGCTCCGGCTGGGAGGGCGACTTCTACTGCGACGAGGGCAGCGCCGAGGTGAGCGGCAAAATAATCACAGTGCCGTGGGAAAAGAACCTGTGCCTGTGCTCCGGCGCGAGCTGGGGCTGGATGGAGGACGACCCCGTGCAGGATTTGGACTGGCTGATAAGAATGCTGGTCAACGTCATCTGCCGCGACGGCAACATCCTCTGGAACATCGGCCCGGACAGAAACGGCAAAATTTCGCCCGAAATCCGCGCGCGCATAGCCGAATTCGGCGCGTGGATAAAGCAAAACGGCGAGGCGATCTACAAAACGCGCGGCGGCCCCGTCGAGCCCGTGGACGGCGTGTTCGGCACCACGTTCAGCGGCAACCGCGTCTACGTGCACATACTGGACAAGGCCGCCTTCGGCCAAATGCGGCTGCAGGGGCTGAACGCAAACGTGCTTTGCGCCTGTGCGCCTGACGGCGCGCCTGTGCCCTTCACCCAGACCGAGGAGGGCGTGAAGATAGACGTAAGCCGCCTGGCCGATTCCACAGACACCATAGTCAGGCTTACCATAGACAAAGAGCCCATCCCCACGGTCTCCGAGGTCTATTTCTCAGGGAAACAGTGAGAAAAAAACCCGCCGCGAGCACAGATGCTTCGCGGCGGACTTTTTAACTGATACTGAAGCCTGACAATTTAAGGACCGGGGAATGTGAAGGGTGGAGACAGGACTGTTGCAGAGCTTTCAGAACTCTGTCGTTTATTATGTATATAGGTATGCCTATATCTATTTTTGTGCTTTTCCTTTAGCTTTCAAGCTTTCGTTCGCAGCTTCCGCGGTTGTATCGGCAGTATATGCGCATATTGGCAAAACAACAGCTACAATCTGCAAAATTGGAATATCTGTTATGGAAGGCAGCTGAAGGATTGCTGTAACAGACAGTACACAGCCAAGCCAATGCAAGTATTTACACCGCAGCCTATATGCTGCAACGCAAGCTACCCCTGCCCAGAATGTAGAAACCATTGTATTCTGTATCATAGAACCGCTAATTGCTTTACCTAATGCTGCCCAGGAATCTGAATTGCTGGCGTAATGAATCTGGTAAAACATATAAAATGAGTAAAAGATTATTGCCCATCCGACAATTAAGCCGACAACAGAACGCGGGCGTAGCTTCTTGTCGGTTGTAACTACCTGCTGTACAACTTGGTATTTGGTTTTGTCTGATGGGCCGGGAATAGCTGCGTCTTGAGATGTGTCATTTTCGAAAGATTCATCTGTGCTAGTGAATTTGGTATCTGTAGAACTTGTATGGGAATCATCATTGCTGTCTGCTTTTTGATTGTTTGTTGGAATATATGG
>JAFPYA010000345.1 GCA_017412445.1 Clostridia bacterium | reverse complement strand
AGTTTATAAGGATGAAGCAAGACCTCCTTCACTGCCTCACAGGCGACATAATAGCAGAAACACCTCTAAGTCATAACGGCTCGGAGGTGTTTCTGCGTCTCTGGCCTTATTCCTTTATCGTGACTTCATTTCCGTCCTTGAAGGCAAATACCACCTTGTCAGCAAAGATCGTGATCCGGCTGAAAAGCCTGCGGACATAACTCTCATCAAAGGTGATCAGCGGTCCGGACAGGCCCTCGAAGAATGTGGCAAGTTCCTTAATCTCATTTACCTGCTGGGCTTGTAGAGCACTCTTTGAGAGGATTCTTTCCTTTTCATCCCGGAGCGAGAGGATTTTACTTCCGATCCGATCAGCGTCCGGACTGTCAGCCCGGTAAACGACAAGCTCGATCTGCAACGCCTTGATCTCCTCGTCAATGGCAGCGGCCTGTTCAAGCAGGGATTCGTTCAAAGCCCCGTCTACGCACTCTGCCACGTGGTCTACGGCATCCTTGCTTCTGTGGCTTTATTCTTCAATAGGTGTGTTTAGATAGAACTGCAATCATTTTGCCAAGAAAACTTTGCAAAACGTATTGACAAGTACACTTGGCATGAGTATAATTAAGCTATGCCAATAAAACTTGGCAATATAATCTAAGCGTTCCCATGAACAGAGATGAAATTTTGGAAAAGAGCAGAATCGAAAATCAAAATAAAGATATTGCTGATATCGAGACATCCAAAGTGGGCATCCATGCCGGCTGGATCGTAAGTGTGTGTCTTTTGGCGCTTGCGGCTGTGTTGGACGGTGTGTTTTTTGGCAGACCGGCGTATGAAGCTTTGTTTGCGGTTATGGTCGGGCTTGCAGTGGTATTCTTCTGTAAATATGCAAGAATGAAAAAACTGCATGAACTGATTGCGGCCATTTGCTTAACAATCGGTTCGTGTGGCTTTTTGATCGGAAGGATTATGCAGATTATGAAGCGATGAGGCATTTTATATGAATGAGGCACTGATTCTTAAAAACAATTTGAAAGAGCTCAGGTCGGAAAAGGGCTTATCGCAGGCACAGCTTGCTGAGGTGGTCGGAGTTTCCCGCAATACCATCAGCTCAATCGAAACGGGGCAATTCAACCCGACCGCGAAGCTGGCCTTAATACTGTGCATTGCCTTGGACAAAAAATTTGAAGAGGTTTTCTATTTTTGATAATTATATCATTGAAGGGGGATTCAGTATGGCATTTTTTCCGCCGATACCGCTGATTCGCAAAAATATGATCATAAGGCACCTGATGGCTTGCGGCGCGACTTCAAAAGCTGCAGCCAGAACATTGGCAGAGGCCGGGGTTATCAATCCAAACGGGTTCAGGCGAATAACGGACCGTCTTGTAAAGACGGGCGTTATCCACCAAACAGCAGACGATAAATATTTTGTCTGATAACAAACACGGCACGCGGGCACATCGCCGTATAGGTTACAGTCAGCCGATAGGAAACAGGAGGCAAGCATGGCGTCGAGCAGGGAATATCTGGAATTCATTATGGAACAGCTTTCGGAATTGGATGACGTGTCATATAGGGCGATGATGGGAGAATACATCATATACTATCGCGGCAGGATTGTGGGCGGCATCTACGATAACCGTTTTCTCGTAAAGCCCACGAAATCTGCCGCGGCGTTGATGCCGGATGCAGACATTGAAATGCCATATGAAGGGGCAAAGTCGATGCTGCTCGTGAATGAGGTGGACAATAAGGAGTTTCTGAATAAATTGCTGGAAGCGATGTATCCAGAGTTTCCGGCTCAGAAGATAAAGAAAAAATAAGAATGTCTTTAGAACAGAACGGCAAACGTTCTCTTTTATCCGAATGAAACAATGAAAAAGCTCAAGTATGGAAATACCAACACCTTCTATATTCCCGGCCTTAAGGGCGGCCTGCTGGTAGATACAGACTACGCGGGAACCTTGCCGGGGTTTTATAGAGAGATAAAGAAAAATGATATCAGGGTAAAGAATATAGAATATGTGCTTGCCACTCACTACCATCCGGATCACATGGGGCTTATAAGCGAATTGATGAAGCAGGGAGTTAAATTGCTTTTGATGGACGTGCAGAAGGACTTTGTGCACTTTTCGGACGGCATATTTGAAAGAGACAGGCTGCCCTGCATGCCGATTGATGAGAGCAAGGGAACGGTAATTACCTGCGCTGAGAGCAGAAGCTTTCTTGCGTTAAGAGGTATCTCAGGTGAAATCATACCTACGCCCAGCCACAGCGCAGACAGCGTCTCACTGATCATGGACGACGGCGACTGCTATGTGGGAGACCTTGAACCGATAGAATATTTACAGGCGTATGAAAACAACGCGCTTCTCAAAGATGATTGGAACCGCATTCTGGCCTTTCATCCCTTGCGCGTATTCTACGCCCACAGGCCGGAAAAGCTCATGAAGTGACAGCGGAGTATGCGAAAGAAGTCAGCTGATACAGAGAATAGATAACGGGAGGAGAACATGAACTCAGACATATGCGTGCCGTGCGATCAAGGCCTTATCAATCTTAGGGTGGGAGCGATAATCCTTAAGGACGGTAAGCTGCTAATGGCAGGCAACAGAAAGCGGCCGGAGTATCTGTATTCCGTCGGCGGCAGGATAAAATTCGGCGAAACCGCCATGGAGGCCGTGAAGCGAGAGGTGTATGAGGAGACGGGCTGTCTGATGGAGATCGACAGGCTGGGCTTTATCCACGAAAACTATTTCTACGGCGACGCGGCCACAAACATGGGAAAGCTGATTTACGAGATATCGTTTTATTTCTACATGAAGGTGCCTCGGGATTTCACGCCTGTCTCGAACAGCTTTACCGAGGACGGGCAGGAGGAGCAGCTTCGTTGGATAACGCCGGACGACCCTATCCGCTATTATCCGGAGTTTTTCAGAACCGAGGTTTTGAAGCAACAAAACGGCGTCAGGCATTTTGTGACGGACGAGCGGTAAGGCGCCTGACGAAATGCGCACAGACCGGCGCATGGCGTTAAGCGAATGCTTCGGTGCGTTGTGATTGTCGGGGCAACCGAACATGACCAAAAACGTATAATTCTGTCATGTGCGGTTGGTAGACATTTCGGCAACCGTGCTTTACAATAATCATACGAATCAAATTTCGGGAGGTTCATATGGTTATTGCGGAGGTTCAAAGGCTTGTGAAAAAATATCCGTCGTTTGAGCTGAAGGACGTCTCCTTCTGCCTTGAAAGCGGGCGAATCACGGGCTTTATAGGCAGAAACGGCGCGGGAAAAACGACGACCATAAAGTCGATGCTGGGCATGGTTCATCCGGACGGCGGCACGGTTCAATACTTCGGCAAGCCGTTTATCGGCAATGAGGCGGAAATAAAAAAGCGCATAGGCTATTCCACCGGGACAGTAAGCTGGTACCCGCGAAAAAAGATACGGGACATCGTAAGCATCGTAAAGGGCTTTTACGACACGTGGGACGACGCGGCCTACAGGCGTTACCTCGACATGTTTTCGATAGACGAAGGCAAAACGCCGCTTGAGCTTTCCGAAGGGATGAAGGTGAAGGCAAACCTCGCCTTGGCGCTTTCGCATGCGGCAGAGGTGCTCATACTCGACGAACCGACGAGCGGCCTCGACCCGTTTTCAAGAAATGAATTGCTCAAGCTGTTTCAGACGCTCAGGCGGGACGGCGTGACCGTGTTTTTCTCAACCCACATAATCAGCGACATAGAAAAGTGCGCGGACGACATAGTCTATATATCCAAAGGACAAATCGCGGCGGCGATGCCCAGGGAGGACTTTATCGTTAAGCATTCCCAAAGTGGCGAAAGCCTTGAGGACACCATGCTCCGCATGGAAGGGGGTGCGATGCATGCGTAACATACTCAAAAAGGAAATGCGGCTCAGCGCGTCAATCCTCACATACCTGTTTATCCCCTTTGGGCTTATGTTCCTTTTGCCCGGCTACCCCATCCTTTGCGGAGCCTTCTTTGTCACGCTCGGAATCTTCCATAGCTTCCAGTCGGCGAGGGAAGCAAACGATACAGTGTTTTCGGCGCTGCTGCCTATAGCAAAAAGGGATATAGTTAAGGGAAAGTACCTGTTCGTATGCCTCGTCGAAGCGGGCGCGTTTATGCTGATGGCGCTTTCGGCAGCATTGCGCGAGACGGTCTTTTCGGAGGCAGGCCCCTACAAGGCAAACGCCCTTATGAACGCAAACGGCTTTGCGCTTGGCATGGCGCTGGTGATATTCGGCCTGTTCAACCTGATATTCGTGGGCGGGTTTTTCAATACGGCCTATAAGTTTGCAAAGCCATTCGTCGCGTTCGTCATCGCCTGCTTTTTGGTGATATTTGTGTCCGAGGCACTTCATCACGTGCCGGGACTCGAAAGGCTCAACGCCTCTTGCACGGAGGAGATGCTTTTGCAGATGCTGCTGCTTGCGACGGAGATTATTATCTGCTTCCTCTTGACCGCCGCATCTTACGCGGGGGCGTGCCGGAAATTTGAAAATATAGACCTTTAAGGAGCAAAGAGATGCTTAAAGACAACCTTGTAATGCTCAGAAACCTGCACGCTCTGTCGCAGGAGGCGATTGCCGAAAAGATAGGCATTTCGCGGCAGGCCTACGCGAAATGGGAGACGGGTGCAACCGTGCCCGATATCGAAAAGTGCTCCCTGCTCGCCGAGGTGTACGGGACGACAATAGACAGCCTTATTAGGACGGCGCCTCTGGAGGGTGTGGGCGCGATACCGCCCGCGCCTAAGGGTAAGAACATCTGGGGCTCAGTTGCGGTTAACGACAGGGGACAGATAGTCATCCCCAAGGGCGCAAGAGAGCTGTTCGGGCTCACGGGAGGACAGCGCCTGATAGTGCTCAGCGACGAAAACGGCATCGCGCTGATACCGGACAAGGCGTTTATGGCGAACATGAAAAGGGCCATGGAATACATGGACCGAAGGCTTGACGACGAATAATAACGTTAAAGCAGGCAGGAAAGCGGACGGCGGGGGAGTATATTTCACAGTAACGCCATTTTATACCCGAAAGAGGATAAACAAATATGAAATACGGTGAATCCACATTTGACGTGCTCTACCTGCTGTTTGCCGTAATAAGCGGCATAATACTGCTTGTTAAGGCGCGAAACCGAAACGAAAGGCTTATGGGGCTGGCTGCGCTTATACTGGGCTCAGGCGACGCGTTCCACCTTGTGCCGAGGGTACTGAACTATTTTGTTACTGGGACGGATTTCACCTCCGCGCTCGGCATAGGCAAGCTGGTTACTTCGATTACGATGACCGTCTTCTATGTGCTCATGTACTATATCTATTTGGGCTATTGGCACGAAAAGAACGACAAACGGCTCTCCCTTTGCGCATGGCTTCTTGCGGGAATCCGCGTGCTTTTATGCCTGCTGCCTCAAAACGGCTGGCTCAGCAACGAAGCCTCGGCGACGTGGGGCATAGTGCGCAACGTCCCCTTTGTGCTGCTGGGCGCGCTGATTATCGTTTTGTATTTTCGCAAAAGCGTCGAAGATACCCGCTTTAAACGCGTCTGGCTGCTCGTGCTATTGTCGTTTCTGTTCTACATACCCGTCGCGGTCGGCGCAGGATACGTGCCGATGCTGGGCATGCTGATGCTGCCCAAGACGGTCTGCTACATTCTTCTGATAGTGCTGCTCCTGAAAGCCGTACTCAAGGACGAAGCGAGATAGCGCAAGGCTCATCGCGGACAAGGCGCTTTAAGACGGACTTGCGTTTAACACAAGCTGCAATCCCGCTTTGCCAAGGCGGGACTCACCATACTAATGCAAGGAGAATCATAATGGAACTTATTCAGAGCTTTTCGGTGGATCATACGCGCATTGTGCCGGGAATCTTCACGAGCAGGGTTGATACATTGGGACAATATGCGGTTACGACCTACGATGTCCGCCTCAAAAGACCCAACAGAGAGCCGGTTATTGATGTCGCCGCCATGCATTCGCTCGAGCACCTGATTGCCACCTATCTTCGCAACGCCCCTGACTGGAAGGATGAGGTCATCTACTGGGGACCGATGGGCTGCTTGACCGGCTTTTATCTGATACTCAAGGGCAATCGCGCGTCGCGGGAGATATATGACCTGCTTTTGAGGGCGTTCAAAAGCGTGGATGACGCACAGGAGGTGCCGGGCACCGCGCCGGCCAACTGCGGTCACTACCTGATGCACAATCTCGCGATGGCGAAATGGTACGCCGGGGAGTTTGTCAAGTATCTTGAAGCCAATGCGGACAACGCCGCCATATTTGAGTATCCCAAGGCCGAGCGCCTGATAACGGAAGACGGCCAAAGCTTCTTCGATTCCTGACAGTATCATATAAAATATCAGCCCGACCTTGCGCCAAACGCGGGGTCGGGCGTGTAATTTTGTCCTCACAAAGTTGTTTTCAAAAAACAGTTGTTTTTTAAAAATCTACCTGCGTAAGGTATTGCTCGTGACGCTGCGTAATGCGCTATTCTCTCAGGGAAGGAGGTGAAAGCTATGTCGAAATACGCGACGGGGGAAATTGCAAAGCTCTGCGGCGTTACGGTTCGCTGGGCTTCATTATTTACTGGCGCAAGCGGCATAAGAAAACAACAAATCTCACATGGCTTGCAGCCGGCATGATCGGCTTCATCGTTTCCGCAAGGGCGTTGGAGCTGGGCATGCACTATATCTGCATCGTCCCGGACAACGCTGTAAGCCGCTTCATAAACGGAAGCACAGTTGCGTTTGCGCTCTACGGCACCGCAATGGCGTGCATATTTGAGGAGTGCGGACGATACATAGTTTTGAAGCATATAATGAAAAAGAACCGCAGCCTTGAAAATGCCGTCCTCTATGGCATAGGTCACGGCGGAATAGAAATATTGGCTGTGCTGCTGCCTGTTATGATTCTGTATCTTGCCATAGCCGTGCTGTTCCGGGCAGGAGATGCCAGCTCGGCGGCCGAAGCGCTGAAAATCACCGAAGACACCGCCGGGGCGGCGCTTCCGTCCGTTCGGGCAGCCGCCTCCTTTGACTTCGCCATGATGGCAATGAACGTGCTTGAGCGCGTGCTCGCGATGCTCATGCATACGGGGCTTACGGTGATCGTGTATTACGGTTTGGTCAGAAAAAGGAAGGCGTACCTGCCGGTAGCGGTTATTCTGCACATGACTGCGGACACGCTTCCCGCGCTGTATCAAAGGGGTGTAGTGCCGCTGTGGATGGTAGAGGTGTGGGGCGCCGCTATAACCGTGAAAGTCGTATTTATCGCCGTAAAGAGGTACAAACGAGGCAAGACGGAATCCCCTGCAGGCTGCATTGCGTGAACCGAACGCGCTACGCTTTATCGGCAAACGCCGTAACCGTTTGCTTCCAGCGCAGCCAAGGCCCTTTGAAGCTGCTCGCGCCTGACCAGCACATAATCCGTGTTGTATGTTGACACGGCGAATATGCCTATGTTCTCATCGGCAAGTATACGCGCAATCGGCGCGAGTATACCCACCAGCGAAAAATCCAGTACGCCCCGAATGCGAAAGCAACGCCAGCCGTCCTCGCGCCCGACATATTTTTCGGGCGCGTTTTCCGTAAGGCACACCAGCGACAATTCCTCGTCCGTCCTGCCTATGAAGCAAAACGGCTCAAGCAGATGTTTGCCGTCTATCGAATCGACCTTGCAGACGCTGAATTCGCCGTCAACTGCCTCAAGCATAATGCCGTTCATAAGCTTATCTCCAATATAAACGATTCTTCATTCCGGGCGGTACTGCCAGCCGTGGTCGCCATGGTAGATCATGAGCTTAGTCATGCCGCCGTCAACACAGATGTTTTCGCCGGTGATGAAGCCCGCCTTGTCGCTGCACAGAAACAGTATCAGGGAGGCTATGTCGTCGGGCTTGCCGACCCGGCCTGCGGGCTGTTGAATGGCGTCCGCGCCGCATATATCCGAATCGGTCGTGTCTATCCAGCCGGGCGAAATGCTGTTTACGCGCACCCTGCCCGCAAGGCTTACGGCCAGCGCGTGGGTCAGTGCGGCTATACCGCCCTTGGCGGCGGTGTAGCTTTCGGTTTGCGGCTGGCTCATGCGGTCGCGCGAGGAGGATATGTTTATGACCGACGCGCCCTCGGCAAAACAGGGTATAAGCAGCTTTGTAAGGTAGAACGGCGCGGTGACGCCAATATTCAGCGCCCTCTGGAATTCCTCGTATGAGCAGGTGTCTATGCCTCTCATGGGCGGCGGGGCGTTGTTCACAAGCACATTCACGCGTCCGTGCAGGCGCGTGACCTCCGAGGTGAAGCTCTCGAGCGTCTCCTTGTCCGCGATGTCGCCTTCAAACCACTTTAGCGCGGTTTTTTCATAGCCGCCTGAAAGCTGCCCTGCAGGTCGGCTATCGATTATGCAGACAGTCGCCCCTTCGTGGAGGAACGCCTCAGCCGTTGCCAGTCCTATGCCGTGCGCGCCGCCTGTAATGACCACGACCTTGCCTTCAAATTCATTCATACAAACGCTCCTCAGCCTTGAGCTTCTTTTCTTATACAGCCGATTTGGGATTTCGGTGAAGCAAGTATACATTATGCCGGGCAGTTTGTCAAATGCACGAAACAGGCTTACCGTATTTAAGCCAGTATTGATTTATGTGCGGATTTATGTTATTATAGAATGGTGTCAGTTTGGCGCGATAACGGCCTGCGAGCCGGTTTTTTGCACGCTGCTGTGCAGCGTGTTTCAGGCGTGAAAGCGAGGATAATACGCAATGATGACCGTTGAAGAATGTATAAAAACCAGGCGGAGCACCCGCAAGTACCTTGCAAGGCCCGTGGAGGACGACAAGCTGGAGCGCGTAATCGAGGCGGGGCGCTGCGCACCAAGCGGCGGCAACAATCAGAGCGCTCACTTGCTTGTAATCAAAAACCGCGATGTGCTTAAGGAGCTGGCGGTGCAGGTGAAGCACGAATTTGAACAGATGGAGGTCACTGAGGGCTTGTATGCCTCGCTGGCCTCGGCTATACGCGCCTCAAAGGGTGAAAAGTACGTGTTCCACTATGACGCGCCCGTGCTCATCGTGGTCGCAAACAAAAGAAACTACGGCAACAGCATGGCGGACAGCGCCTGTGTGCTGGAAAACATGATGCTGATGGCCAACGGCCTGAATCTTGGCAGTTGCTGGATAAACCAGCTCAGGTGGCTCAGTGAAAATGAAGCGCTGCTCAAAACTCTCGGCGCGCTTGGCCTTAAGGAGGACGAGCGGGTGTGCGGCGCGCTCGCGCTGGGCTATCCCGATACCGTGGACGGCCTGCCGGATCGCGTAGCCCTTCCGAGAAAAGGAAACCCGGTGACGGTGATAGCATAAGCGTATGGACAACGGGCTTACATATATCTTCGTTCATGGCCTTTCGGGATGGGGGAGCTACGACGCCGCGTATAAGCTCATGCCCTACTGGGGGATGCGCGGCGGCGATCTTATTAAGTATCTTCGCCGCGAAGGCTATGCTTGTTATGCGGCCTCGGTTTCACCCTCGGGCAGCGCGTGGGATCGCGCCTGCGAACTGTACGCACAGCTTGCGGGTACGCGGGTGGATTACGGCGAAGCTCACACACGAAAGTATCGCCACCAAAGGTTCGGGCGTGATTTCTCTTCATGCCCGCTGATTCCCTGCTTTGACGACGATACCCGCCTCGTGCTATTGGGACACTCCTTCGGAGGGGCGACCGTGCGCATGCTCGCGGAGCTGATGGCGCACGGGGATGCCGGGGAGCAGGAGACGCGCGACCCGTCGAGGCTGTTTTTGGGCGGCATGGAAAAGCGCATTCACGCACTGGTCACGCTGGCATCGCCTTTGAACGGCACCACGGCCTACGATCTGTTCGGGGACGCCGCCTTTCGTTCGGAGAAAGTGCGCGTCCCGTGGTGGAGCAGAATGCTTGCGCGCATGATGGACATAGGCACCCGGCCAAAGAAAGACGGAAGGGACAAACGTGACTGCGCCGCCTTCGACATGCACGTGGACAACGCTCTGAGCCTCAACCGCAGATTTAAGACCCTGCCCGGCGTTTACTATTTTTCCGTGCCGTGCAGTGCAACCTTCCTTCAGCCGGACGGCACATATCGTCCCAACCCCAAAAAGATGGAGATTCAATACCTGTTTGTGCAGCGTGCTTGCCAGATAGGCTGCTGGACGGGCAAGACAGCGGGCGGCTTCATAATAGATGAGAACTGGCTTGAAAACGATGGTCTGGTCAACACGATATCGGCCAGGGCGCCGATAGGGGAGACGTTCACGCTGCTTGACGAGACAGACATTCGCCCCGGCGTATGGAACGTATTTCCTACCTTCAACGGTGACCACATGTCCCTGCAGGGCGGTCTTTTGAAAAAGAGGGACATAAGGCCGTTTTACATGAAATTGCTAAGGCTTATACCTGTAATGCAGAACTCAGACAAGTAAGAGGAAGATCAATGAGCATAGAAGTCGTTCGCGCCACGGAGGAATGGCAGCGCGCCGGCGCCTACAGCGTAAGGATTCAGGGCATGAATCGCCAGCATCACATCTCTCTCAGAGAGGAGTTCGACGGGCACGACGGCGATGGCACCCGCTACATCGTGCTGCTCGACGAGGGCTACCCTGTTGCGACCTGCAGGTTTTATCAGCTGAATCCCGAACGGGTGATGATAGGCAGGGTGGTGGTGCTGCCTGAATACAGGGGGCGCCACATGGGACAGCGCGTGATAAGCGAGGCGGAAATGTGGATTAAGGAGCTTGGCTACTCTGAAATAGAAATCGAGAGCCGAACCGTAGCGGTGGACTTTTACCGAAAGCTCGGTTTTGACGAAGTAAACGACACGGTAATACAAAGCGGCGTGTTCGAGTGCATACGCATGGAGAAACGCCTGTAAAACGGGCGAATGCTTAAACCCGCCAAAGATTGCACGGAACGGTGCTCGCCGTGACCGTTGTCAGCTTTTACCGCGCAAAATAACCGTGAGAGCTCGCATAAGAGGGAGCCCCTCACGGCATTTTTATATGCGGATTATGAACCTTATGGGACTATTCCATTAGCACGAGCAGCATCTCCCAGGGCTGCATCGCTTTTATAGGGAGGGAAGCGCAGTCGGGAGCCTGCTTTTGCGTCAGCGCTGCCGTCTTTTCTTCCCTGTCTATGCCGAGAAGGTGCGCGGTATCCGCCTGCCCCCTGAAGCAAAGCTCGAAGGGGCTTGACGGCGAAGTCTCGGCGTTTATCAGCAAAACCGCCGCGCGCTTTTCGTCGCTGCGCGCAAACACGGCCACCCTCGGGGGCGCGTATTCGTTTTCGGGCTCGAGCCAGATGGGCGCGCCGAGCGCCTTTTGAAGCTCCCTCATCAGCCGCAGATGCCCTGGCGTGCCCGTGTATTGATAGGGGTTATAGCCAAGAGTGACCACGTTTTCGTTTTTGAGCGCGCATACTTCATCGTGAATTCCGTAAGGCCTTGCGGTGTAAGCCAGTTTCTCGGCCTTATCAGAGGTGATTTCGAGATCGTAGGCCTTGCCGTATATGGCGTTTCGGCACGCGCCCGCGAACTGGCCTGAGTACGGGCTTTCCGCCAGCTTTTCATTGCCGCCGGTGTTTGAAGCCTTGACCCGTGCGCCTGCCCTTTCGCCGAAGCCCCGCTCCCAAAGTGCCTCAAGCGCAGGGCCGTCGAGGAAAACGGGCTTTTGCATAAGCTTATCAAGCTCGCTGTCGCTTAAGGCATCAAGCGTGCGCCCCTGAAGCAGTGCGCCCCACGCGCCCTTTGGGTCTGCGGTTACGGGGAAGCCGAACACGGGCCATTCGTTTACGAAGCGATTGGTGCTATAGCTTTCGTCATACTCGTCAAACCAGCCCTTGCCATCCGTCATCATGGCGCTCATCATCCACTCGCTGTACGCAGCCCAAAGGCCGGTCTGCGACAGTCCCTCGGCGAAGCTCAGATACCTGTCAAAGAACGCACGGTTGCGCCTGAGCAGCTCAAGCTCGTATTCGAGGTAGGCAAAGGGCTTGCGCCCGCCCGCGTGATACAAATGGTTCATGGCTACGCCCGTACAGCCGCCCCATATCGACAGCGCCATCTCCATAAGGCGCGTGTGCGGAGCTTTGTTGAGCGGGGTCATGGGGCAGCTTTCTTCCTCGTACTGCACGTCACCAAGCACGCTTTCGGGCATGCTTACTATCTGGCGCGACATCTCGTAAGCCTTTTCAAACATGCCCATGGGCTTCTCGTCCCAGTAGAAGCCGTGACCGGGTCTTGCGGCCTTTGCGCGCAGCGCCTCCATGCATTTTTCTATGTAATCGCCGGCGTAAGTGGTGTGGCCGTAGCCCACGCTCATGAACGGCGTTTCAATCTCTGGATTGACCTCGTCCACCGCATCCCTCACGGCGCGGCAGTACGCGGCCAGCCTTTCGGCGCCGTAGGCCGACCATTTGCGGCGCAAGGAGGCGTTTTCAGGCGCGTTCAACGCCGAAACGAGGCTCTCCCTGTCCTTAAAGCGGCCGCCCTCAAACCCGTTTATACAGCGGGGGCAGAAGCAGGGGTACAGCGCGCCACCAAGGTGTGTAAAGCGGCAGTCGTCGTCAACCCATACGAATTGAACGCCGGAATTGGCATAGAGCTTATAGCGGGCGCGCGTGTACTCAAGAAATTCGGGTGAGATGGGGCAGGCTACGCGCTCTGACACGCTGCCGTCCATGCCTACCATGCCCTGATACGGCAGCTTTGCCTGCCCCTGGTTGAGCTGGTAGGCTTCGCCCGCGCCGAAGGTGGGCCAGGGGTTTATGCCTACGCGTATGCCGCGCTTGTGCGCCATTTCGGCGGGCCGCTTGTAAAGCTCGCATTTGCGGGCAATTTCGCTAAGCGGCTCGTAGCCGCTCGACGTGGGCTCGGCTATGAATATCCAGAACTCGTCTCCGACGCGCTCGCCCTCGTCCATCATTTGAAGCAGCCTGTCAAACTCTGCGGGGTCGCTGACCGCCTCCACGCCCATGCGCCAGGAAAGCTTGTACCTGCTCATAGTGTCCTCCATACTATAAAGATTTTTTCTGCTAAATTTCAAGATTCGCTGTTTTAGCCTTTTCCGACAAAAACTCGTAAGCGCGACTGTACCTTTCGTTGGTCTGCTGGTGCTCCATAAGCACAGGCGCGTCCTTTGGCAGATACTTGTCTATTATGGCGAGCACACGCTCAAAGTCGAGCGCACCTTCGCCGGGATCGCACTCCCTTATCACAGTGGTAAGCTCCGTCGGAGGCATGTATGTGTCCTTGATGTGCGTGCTTTTGATGTAGGGCGCGAGCTTTGAAAAGCATTCCTCTATGAACGCCTCCGCGCCGAGATAGCGCCTGGGACAGTTTATCATGTTCACAAAGTCCATGTGCGCGGCAAACTGCTTTCGGTCTACATCGTGAATCAGCTTTAAGTATTCGTCAGGCGAATCCGGCACCATCCACGGCATAGGCTCTATGCAATAAAACGCGCGCTCGGGT
>JAFPYA010000344.1 GCA_017412445.1 Clostridia bacterium | reverse complement strand
GGAGGATGAATGATGCTTAAGATACTGCTTCTGATGGTCAGCTGCATCATCACAAACAACTTCATCTTCTCGCGTTTTCTGGGCTGCTGCCCATTCCTCGGTGTGTCGAACAAGGTTGAAACAGCCACGAGCATGGGCATTGCGGTAACGTTCGTTATGACACTTGCAAGCCTGTTCACCTACATGGTGTACAACTGGCTGCTCGTGCCGCTCAAAATCACGTTCATGCAGACCATAGCGTTCATACTCGTAATCGCGGCGCTGGTGCAGTTTGTGGAGATGTTCCTCAAAAAATACTCTCCCTCGCTGTACAGCGCGCTGGGCATATACCTGCCCCTGATCACCACCAACTGCGCGGTGCTGGGCGTTGCGACGCTGAACGTTTCAAGCGACTACAACCTGCTCTTCAGCGTGCTCAACGGCTGCTTCAGCGGCGTAGGCTTCCTGCTTGCCATAACGCTTATGGCGGTTGTAAGGGAGCGCCTCGAGAGCAGCAAGATTCCCGAGTGCATGAAGGGCTTCCCCATCAGCCTCGTAACCGCGGGTCTAATGGCCATGGCCTTTATGGGCTTCAGCGGTCTGGCATAAGGAGGAACGGATATGACTATACTTTTCTCTGTGCTGGTGCTGGGCGCGCTGGGTCTGGTGTTCGGGCTGGTGCTCGACTTTGCCGGCGAAAAATTTCACGTTGAAACCGATGAGCGCGTACAAAAGGTGCGCGAATGTCTGGGCGGCGCAAACTGCGGCGCATGCGGCTTTGCGGGCTGTGACGCGTTTGCGCAGGCCGTGGTCGACGGCAAGGCGAGCGTGAACGGCTGCGCGCCCGCCGGCGATAAGGGTGCCAAGGCGATTGCCGAAATAATGGGCGTAGAAGCCGGCTCATCCGAGCGGCTTGTGGCGCGCGTGCTCTGTCAGGGTGCAAGCGGCGTAGCCAAGGACAGATACGTTTACGACGGCTACAGAAGCTGCGCCGTTGCGGCCGGCATAGCGGGCGGCCCCAAGGAGTGCCGCTTCAGCTGCATAGGCTTTGGCGACTGCATGGCGCACTGCTCCTTCGGCGCGATACACATGGAAAATGGGCTGTGCGTGATAGACGAAGACGTCTGCCGCGGCTGCGGCACCTGCGTCGCCACCTGCCCGAGGGGCGTTATAAAGCTCATGCCCGTAACCCAGAAGTTCATAGTACGGTGCCGCAATTCCGATGTGGCGCGCGAGGCCCGCAGGGTGTGCATGCACGCCTGCATAGGCTGCGGCCTGTGCAAGCGCAACTGCCCGAACGACGCCATAACGGTCGAAAACGGCTTTGCCCGCATAGACCCCGAAAAGTGCGTGGGCTGCGGCAAGTGCCAGAGCGTCTGCCCGTCTCAGGCGATAACGAATGCCTCTTGTGAGCAATAAGCCGCGCGTAATCGCACTGGGCACCTTCGACGGACTACACCCGGGTCACAGGCGCGTGATAGAGATGTGTATAGCCAGGGCGAGGGAGCTTGACGCCCGCGCGCTGATATACACCTTCTGGGAGAACCCGAAGTCGCTTTTCGGCCGCCGGACGCTTGAAATAATGAGCGCGAGCGAGAAGCTTACCCGCATGCTCGAAATGGGCGCGGACGAGGTGGCGGCGGATCACTTCACTAAGGCGCTGAGCGAGCTTTCGCCGGGCGAATTTGTCGAAATGCTGATAAGGCGCTTTAAGCCCCTCTGCTTTGTGTGCGGTGAGGACTATTCCTTCGGCAGGCGCGGCGCGGGCACGGTGCAAACGTTGAAGGCGCTTTCGGAAGCGCACGGCATAGACGTGTGCGTGGCGCCTACGGTAAACATACTTACGCACGACGGCTACTTAGGAAAAAAGGTTTCTTCAACCGAAATACGCGGTGCCCTGATCAGGGGCGAAAATGAACTGGCTCAAAAGCTGCTTCGCGGCGACGCCATCTGACTTTTCAAGGAGAATAAATTGGCTTTACTTACTGTAAGCTCACTGAGCAAGACCTTTAAGCCCTCCTCAGGACATGAGGGAATAAAGGGATTATTTTCAAAAAATCAAGCGCAGCCCCTGCCAGTACTCAGGGACATAAGCCTCAGCATCGACACCGGCGACGTGGTGGCGTTAATAGGGCCCTCCGGCTCCGGAAAAACCACACTGCTGAGATGCCTCAACTTCCTTGAGTACGCGGATTCCGGACTTATGGAATTCATGGGCGAAGCATACAACCTCGAAAACATAAGCTCCGACGCGGTAAAGCGCATACGCGGGCGTACAGGCTTCGTGTTTCAGGAGTATAACCTGTTCGCAAACATGACCGCGCTTGAAAACGTGACGAGCGGCCTTGTGATTTCAAGAAAGGTCAATAAGGCCGAGGCCGCAAAGCTGGCCATGGAGGCGCTTGAGCGCGTGGGTCTCGGCGACAGGGCGAGCTACTACCCCATCCAGCTCTCCGGCGGGCAGCAGC
>JAFPYA010000343.1 GCA_017412445.1 Clostridia bacterium | reverse complement strand
CTCGGATATGCGGTTGGCGGAAGCGTTGGCCTTTGACATCATCATGAATATGCGGTTCAGACCCATGACGCCCATAAGTGTCATGTTGAAATATGTGAGGAACGCGAGTATCACGCCGGGCTGCGTAGCGCCACTGTTTACGCGCCGCGCGCCGATGTATACGACTATCGTGAGTCCCACGTTCAAAAACAGCGAGACTATCGGCCCCGGCAGCGACATCACCACGCCCGCCTTTATGTCCCTGCGGGCGGTTTCGGCGTTTGCGCCGGCGTAGCGGCGCATTTCGTACTTTTCCTTGCTGAGCGCCTTTACCACGCGTATGCCGGTGATGTTTTCGCGCATTATGCGGACTATAGTGTCCAGACTGCGCTGGACGTGGTCATAAAGCGGTATGCCCTTGACAGATACGAACACCACGAGCGCGGCCATAATCGGCGCCATTATAACAAGGATCAGCGCAAGCCCAGTGTCCATCGTGAGCGTTATGAATATGCCGCCAAAGAGCATTATCGGGGCGCGTATGCCCATGGTCTGTATCATGCGCACGAAGTTTTGCACGTTATACGTGTCCGAGGTCATACGCGAGATGAGCGAGGGCAGCCCCACGTCGTCCATGCGGCGGCCGGAGAGGTTAAGCCCCGAATGAAACAGATCGCGGCGCATTGCGTATGTGCTGTCCCGCGAGACCCTGACGCTCAGGCGGTTGGCCGAAACGTTCAGCGTGCGCACGAGCACCGTGAGCGCAACCATCGCAAGCCCCCACATGAGCACCGGCCAGAAATTCTCAGCCGCTGGCACAACGTTGTCGAGAATGTGCTCCATGGCATACGGAATTAGCAGCTCTGCGACTGTGCCGCCAAGCTTTATGAGCATTACCAAAAGTATGAAAAGCCTGTATTTTCTGACGTATCTCCAGATGAATTTCATGTGTTGCAGCCGTCCTGTGCGTCGGAGTTCACAGGAGCCTCCTCCTCTTCCCAGCTCTTTACCAGCTTCTCCAGCAGGAAAAGCATTTCCACCCGCTCGTCAGCGGCCAGCACCTTGTAGTCGATTACGGTGTCCCGGCGCTTTGATGCCATCGCCGCAGCGCGCTCGCCCTGCTCGGTGAGCGTCAATAGCACCCTGCGCCTGTCGCTCTCCGCCCGCACGCGCTTTACCAGCCCCTTCATTTCGAGCTTGCTAATAAGCTCGCTTACAGAGCCGGGCTTGACCTCGAGCTTTTGCTGAATATCCTTTTGGCTCATCGCGCCCGCCTGACAAAGCAATGTCAGCACCTTCGCCTGCGTCCTGCCCGCACAGGAAGAATAATAGAGCCTCCGCCCGCACGCGCGCAAAAGCCGCGTAAGCCTCTCCTCTGATGTAATGCCTTTGTCTTCCATGCGCATATCCTCCCGCGGCTGATTATATTAGCATCGCTTCTCAATGTCAAGGTGCCTAAATATTATTTTACGATGAAGCGCAGCGGCTCCTTTTCAGCGCAGCAAAAAAGCCGCCGGTGCTCAACCGGCGGCTTAGGCGCAATTGAGGGCTTGCTTACGACATGCCCTTCAGATAGCGCGTAACGTTAGGGTTTTCTTCGTTCTTTATCTTTTTGCGCCACTGGCTCGGCGAGGTGCCGTAGCGCTTGGCAAACTGCCTGTTGAATG
>JAFPYA010000342.1 GCA_017412445.1 Clostridia bacterium | reverse complement strand
TATTGAATACACAGATTTTTCTGCTTAGATTTGCAGTGCTATTGCCAGACGCTGACTTGATTGGCCAACTGAGGCGACAGAGGCGAAATACTTAATCAGAGGAGAAGCGAATATGCCAAACACCACGCTGAGACACGCAAACAGCGCCATGGGCAAAAGCATCCTCCAGCCCGCCTCGCATTTCTCGCCCTCTATTTTTTGTTCGCCCGTAAAGAAGGCTTTTATGGAAATGCTCATCAGATACGCAGCTGTGAGTATGGCGCTAAGCAGCAGGCACGCCGGACCTATCCAGCCTCCCTTGAAGCCCGTGGCAAGCGCGCCCGAGGCGAGGTTCCATTTGCTTACAAAGCCACCTGTGGGCGGTATGCCTATAAGGCCCAGCGACGCAACCGTGAACAGCGTCATAGTGAACGGCATTCGCTTGCCTATGCCAGTAAGCTCGTCCACCTTCGTAAGTCCCGCTTTGTGTATCACCGCTCCCGCCGACATGAACAGTGTATTCTTTATTAGCGAGTGGAACACAATATGCAGGCACGCGCCTATGAAGCCTGCCTCCGTCATAGTGCTCAGGCCGAACAGCACGTAGCTCACCTGACTTACGGTCGAATACGCCAGCCGCTTCTTGAACAGCTTTTCCTTAAAAGCGAGCGTCGAGCCCATGACGACCGTGACCAGCGTGAGCGCCATAAACGTATACTGCACCCACGTGCCGCGAAGCAGAGACACGCCGGAAATGTAAAATACGGTGCGAATAATGCCCAATACGCCCATCTTGGTTATCACGCCCGAGAGCACGGCGCTTGCGGGCGCAGGCGCTACAGGGTGCGCGGTCGGCAGCCAGCTGTGCGTGGGAAACATACCTGCCTTTACGCCAAAGCCCAGTATCATAATAAAGAAGACCACCCGGAGACCGTTTGCGTGCGCAGCGACGGTTTCGGCATTCAGTACTCCGCCGGCGATAAAATCTGTGGTACCGGCATAGGACGCCACGAAAAAAACGCCCAGAAGCGCGGCAGACGCGCCGAACACAGAATAAAGCAGGTATTTAAGCGCTGCCGCAACGGATTCTCTGTCCCTGTTGTGCGCCACGAGTGGCACAGTCAAAAGCGTCATCAGCTCATAGAACATATAGAGCGTTATCAGGTTTGCCGAGGCGGACAGACCTACCAGCGCCGAGAAGCTCAGCAGATACCAGCGAAAGAACGAAGGCATGTTTTCGTCGTGTTCTGTGTATTCAATCGCGTAAAGCCCTACCATCACCCAGACGATGCCGACAAGAACGATATAGAAACGGTTCATTGGGTCGAGTGAAAAGCTGATTCTCACGCTGCCGCCGAGCTTCATAAGCGTGAAAGCTTTGTTTGAAGGCAAAAACAGGCACGCCAGAGCGCACAGTGCGGCGGCACCGAGACACACGAGGCTTATTTTGCCAAGCGTCCTTCTGTCGGTTTTCAGGTATTTTATGCCTATGCCCGAAATGGCGGGAACGAATATCGCAAGTAAAATGAGCGCTGCAAACATGTGTATATCTCTCCTTTGCTCACCAAAGACTTATGCCGTCTGAAATCACTTTCATCACTCTGCCTGCGCCGAGGCCGAGGCAGAGGTTTAATAATATGAATGCCGTTATGGCAACCGAGAAGCCCGGCAGAAAACGGAAGCTCAATTCGTTTGACTGTCTGTCACTCTTTCGGTATATGGTGACAAACGTTCTCATGAAGTAAATCACGTTCAGCACCGTGCTCACTGCCAAAGCAAGCAGCGCGACGTATTGCCTTATGCCGCTTGCCGCGGAGGCTATGTATACCTTTGCCGAAAAGCCGCCAAGCAGCGGTATACCGACTATGCTGAAGGCGCCTACGGTAAAGGCAATGCCCGCAAGCGGCGCGCGGTAGCCGCTACCCCTCAGGTCTCTGAAGTTCTCATTGCCTCCGCTCACCTCGACCAGCCGGTCTACGGCCGGGAAAAGCATTGCCTTCGCGGCGGAGTGTGCAAATATCTGAAATATCGCCGCGCCCATGGCCCTGTCGGTACCAAATGAAATTGCCAGAAATATGTAGCCGATTTGAGCTACCGACGAATAGCTTATCATGCGCCGTACGTTGTGCTGCTGTATGGCGTCTATCGAGCCTATTACTATAGCGAGCGCGGAATAGGCGAGCAGCACATTTGCAGTGCCGCTTTGCATGAATACATCGAGCCCCACGCTCTTGCTTATTATCTTTATATACAGGAAAATATACGCCTTGCTCACGAGCGACGAGAGTATGGAGCTTGAGGCAGGCGTTGAGAGCGAATAGGCGTTAGGCAGCCACGTATGAAACGGGAACAGTGCGCTCTTCATCGATAGGCCCACGGTTATCAGCGTAAGCCCCATAAACAGCGCGCCCGAATACTTGCCCTCAGCCTCTACGAGCGCAAGCTTATCCTTCATCGACGGGAACAGCAGTTCGCCGGTTAGGCTGTAGAGTATCGCAAGGCCGAACAAAAACATGCCGCTGCCCAGCAGGTTCATTATCATATAGCGCATAGAGGCCATCAGCGTGCCCCTCGCGTTGCTTACGAATATCAGCGCTGCCGCGGCTATGGTGCTTATTTCAAGAAAAACGTAGCCTGAGAAGATGTCGTTTGTCAGCGTAATCGCATTCAAAGCCGCAAGCATAAGCGAGCAGACCGTGTAAAACAGGCTTGTCCTGTTTGGCGCTACGTCCTGCTTCACCTTTCGTCCGGAGGCCGTAAGCGAAAGAAGCATTATGAGGTCAAAGCCCACCGCAACGAACGCCTCAGTGTGCGATACGAACAGCTCGTTGCCGAAGGGCGCTCCTACCTCGCCCATTTTTACCGTAAAGGCTTCGCCGTTAATAATTACCTCGCAGAGCATTATTGCGCTAAGGCACAGGCATACAGTATTTACGCCCAGCATGAGTGCCCTTGACGCCTTGGGCTTGAGCACAGCGGTCAGCGACGAGAGCCCAAGCGGCAAAAGCACGAGCAATATGGGAATATTCTGCCAGAGCATTATTTCCCCTCCCTGCGCACTATTTCGCTTATCTCGTCAATGTTTATGGTATGATAGCGTCTGTACAGGCGCACGGTCAGCGCCAGCATAATCGCGGTAACGCTGACTGAAACTACTATGCCCGTAAGCACGAGTCCCGCAGGCAGAGGATTGATGTAGAGCGACGGGTCCGTGTTGCCGCTGACGTATATGGGCGAAAGCTTGCCGTCTATGTAGCCATAGGAGGCCAAAAAGAGGTATATGGCGTTGTCCATCATCGAAAAGCCGATTATTTTCTTTATCAGGTTTCTGTTCAGCAGCAGCGTGGTAAAGCCAATGCAAAACAGCACGATCGCCGCCGTTTCGTGCATATGTTCGATGAGCAGGGTATTTAGCATATCTTTCATCAGAAGTCTCCCTTCCTGAACATAACGAAGAGCGAGTACATAGTCATGGATACGACCGCGCCTACAA
The DNA here is from genome assembly GCA_017412445.1 of Clostridia bacterium. Taxonomy (GTDB): domain Bacteria; phylum Bacillota; class Clostridia; order Christensenellales; family Aristaeellaceae; genus RUG14130. The sequence goes on along the minus strand of JAFPYA010000342.1, from coordinate 1,284 downwards.
ATATGTTCAGGTACAGCATCATTCCGCCCGAGAATATTGTGCCCGGAGTGCCATTGCCGAAGATGCTTTCTATTTCGTTAAAGCCGGTTATAAAGTGATAGCCCTTGAATATGCTGTAGCTGACAAGCGCCGCAGCTGTGACCGACTGCATGGTTTTGAAGTTAAGAAATTTGACTGCCGCGCTGTGGCCGAACACGTTCAAATAGAGTATGAAGCCCGCGCCCAGCACTGCGCCTCCCGAAAAGCCGCCGCCCGGAGAAGTGTTGCCGTTGAGTATAATGTAAAGGCCGAACACGAATATGAGCACCATCAACACGCGGCCGAAGGCCTTGAGTATATCGTCCTCCCAAGGTTCGTCGCTTTCCATCGCTGCGTCGTATGCCTGTAAATGGTTTTCGGGGTTTACGGGCGCCGATCTCAAGAGTATGAGCACCGCGCACATGGCTATAAACAGCACGTGGCTTTCGCCCAGCGTATCAAAACCTCTGTAAGAAAGTATTATGGGGGTGATTATGTTTGTAGCGCCCGTATCCTTGAGGCCGTTTTCGATATAAAACCTGCCGACCTCGCTGTCGACGAGGGTGTCCGCACCGCCAAAGAACGGAAGCCCGTTCACATTCCATGTGAGTATCACTATCATGGCGAAGCAAAGCGCTATAGCCGAGACGGTGTAGAGTGCATTTGCGAGCTTACGGTTTTTGATGCGTTCAGGCTCGCGTCTGAGCTTTGGCGCGATTTCAACCTCGTTTTCAGTCACCTTCGTATATTCGAGGTCGCTCAGCATCTCGTCGCCCAAAGGATCGACGCCGTTGTCTATAAAGCCTTTAATTTTCTTTATTATGCTTCTCATTGGGAACGTCCTTCATCGCGTGTATCTTCTTAAGCGCTGCAAACATCAGCAGACTGGTTACGCCTGCGCCCACGGCGGCCTCGGTGATGCCAAGATCGGGTGCCTTTAACAGTATCCACACCACGCTCATTGCAAGGCTTTGCGCCATAAAAATTATGACTGCGCTTAGCGGGGTCTTGCTGAGAGACACGCTCACGGCGCACACGATTATAAATATAAGCAAAAGCGCGTTTATTTCTTCCACACAGGTGCCTCCCTTGAGACGGATTCATCGGTTCGATATACAAGAAAGCTTATCAGATGGCTGCTGAGCGGGCAGGTGATGAGCATAAAGAGATAGATCAATATGAATTTGAGCGACAAATCCCCTATGCCCGCTTTTACCACGCAGGCGACGACCAGGCACAGTATACCCATAGTGTCGTTCAGCGATG